>NZ_JBFUID010000017.1:0-98274 GCF_056402055.1 Pseudomonas sp. P4_C4
CCTGCGGCAGCTCCTACAGGGGGGATGCCAAGGGATTACTGGGCCGCTTTGACAGCCGAGGCCAGTTGGGCGCTGGCCTTGGCCGGGTCAGCGTCCTTGTCGTTCATGAAGTTGGTGACCACGTCGAAGATCGCGCCCTGCACGGCCAGGGAGGTGGCCATGTTGTGCGCCATGCTCGGTTGCAGGCCGCCGGTCTTGTCGTCCGCGACAAAGTCCTTCGCCGATTTCTGGGCGCACTCGTCGAAGCCGAGCTTGTCCATTTCGTTCAGCATGTCGTTACGCACCGGGATCGAACCCTTGTTCATGCTGAAGACTTTCTGGAAGTCGGTACCCAATGCGACCTTGGCCAGGTCTTGCTGGGCAGCGATGTCGCCTTTGCGATCGGCCTTGAGCTTGAACACCGCCAGGGAGTCGATGTTGTAGGTGAAGGCTTTTTCAGTGCCCGGGAACGCTACGCACTGGTAGTCCTTGCCGGCGACTTTCTTCGCCGCAGTCCACTCGCTTTTTGCCCAGTCGCCCATCATCTGCATGCCGGCCTTGCCGTTGATGACGTCGGCGGCGGCGATGTTCCAGTCACGACCGGCGCGGTTCGGGTCCATGTAGCCGGTGATCTTTTTCAGCTCGGCGAACGACTGGGTCATCTGCGGGCCGGACAGGGTTTTCTGGTCCAGGTCGACCAGGGCTTTCTTGTAACCGTCGGCGCCCATGACCGAGAGCACCACGTCTTCGAACACGGTGCTGTCCTGCCAAGGCTGACCGCCGTGGGCGAGCGCGATGAAGCCGGCGGCTTTGAGCTTGTCGCCGGCGGCATAGAATTCTTCGAGGGTGGTCGGGGCTTTTTCGATCCCGGCTTTCTTGAATACTTGCGGGTTGATCCACAGCCAGTTGACGCGGTGGATGTTCACCGGCACGGCCACGTAATCGCCTTCGTACTTGACGGTGTCGGAGACTTTCTTCGACAGCAGGCCATCCCAGTTTTCCGACTTGGATACTTCTTTCAACGCGTCGGTGCTGAGCAGGCCAGTGCTACCCCACTCCTGGATATCCGGACCTTTGATTTGCGCGACGCCCGGCGGGTTGCCGGCTACGGCGCGACTTTTGAGTACGGTCATGGCCGTGGAACCGCCGCCACCGGCGACTGCGCCGTCCTTCCAGGTGAAGCCGTCCTTTTCGACTTGAGCCTTCAGGACATCGACTGCTGCTTTTTCACCACCGGAGGTCCACCAGTGAACGACTTCAACGGAACCTTTGGATTCAGCGGCAAGAACACTGAGGGGGAGCGCAGACAGGGAAGCGAGAGAAATGACAGTAGCGAGGCGAGAAATCGCATTCATCCAGGAGCACCTTTCTTGTTGTTATGCATGCAAGTCTATTGCTTGCGCTGCATAGGAGTTTAAACAGGGGATATCCCCTCGCAGGTAACGAAGGGATGCGCGAATGTCACCGCATGGTTACATAGAACCGCTCTGGGACAACTGCACCAGCGCCGTGGCCATGCTCGGCGCCAGCGCCAGGCGCGGAATCAATACGGCTTGCCAGGCGTGGTAAAGGTCAGGTTTGCCGGGCCAGATATCGGCACTCGGGCGGTTCAGCGGGTCGAGTTCGTGATGCCAGCTGCCATCGCAGCGGTCGATGAAATGACTGTCACAAAATTCCCAGAATAGTCGGTACCAGTGCTCGTACTGCTCATCGCCGGTACGTTTGAGTAGCGCACTGGCGGCGGCACTGGCTTCGCAATGGGTCCAGTGCAGGCGATGGCGGACCACCGCTTTGTTGTCCCAGTCCAGGGTGTAGACAATCCCCGGCGCGCCGTCGATGCTCCAGCCGTGACGGCAATTGTGCTCGAAGAGTTTTTGCGCGTCGGTGACCAGCCAGCCCGGCGTGAGCATCCCTGCTCTCACCCGCGAAGCTTCGAGGTGCAGCAACAATCGCGCCCACTCGAAACCGTGGCCCGGGGTGGTGCCGTACGGGCGGAAGCCGTCGGCGGGGTTGTCGTGGTTGTAGTCCCGCAGCGGCTGCCAGTCGCGGTCGAAATGCTCGATCACCAGGTAATCGTTGGCAGCGGCGTGACCATGGATCACTCGCTCGACAATCCGTTGGGCGCGGCTCAGCCAGCGGTTGTCTTCAGTGACATCGGCCAGGGCGAGGAAGGCTTCAGTGGCGTGCATGTTGCTGTTGGCGCCTCGGTACGCCTCCTCCTCGCTCCAGTCGCGATTGAAGGTCTCGCGCATCGCGCCTTCTTCTTCGCTCCAGAAACAGGTATCGATGATATCGATCGCATCATCGAGCAAGGCTTGCGCACCGGGGCGCTGCGCGACCACCGCAGAACTTGCCGCCAGCGCGACGAAGGCATGCAGGTAGGCGTTCTTGCCGGTGTTGCCATCGCGATGTTCGGCGGCCGCGAACCAGCCGCCATGCACCGCATCACGCAACGGCCCGCGCAGCGCCGCAACGCCGTGATCCACCAGCTCGGCAAAACCCGGCAAGCCCTGAATATGGGCCATGGCGAAGCTGTGGGTCATGCGCGCGGTGTTCATGGTCTGGGCTTGCGCATCAGCCGCGAGACGGCCTTTTCCATCGAGGTTGCCGAAGCCTTCAGGCAGCTTCGAAGCCTTGGCGAAGGCCAGCAGGCGCAAGCCTTCGGTGGCGAGCCATTGCTGATGGGCAGGTGCGTTCAGCCAACTGCTGAAGGCCGGTTGGAAGGTGTCCATGGCGTACCTTTTTTGTTGTTATGACTGTGGAGCAGCATAAACAACGGACGAAGGCGGGCTTGTAACGAAGGGGGTGGGGTTTGTCACCACTCAGTGACAAAGAAAGATCAAAAGATCGCAGCCTGCGGCAGCTCCTACGCCGATCTCTGTAGGAGCTGCCGAAGGCTCGGGCCGCGTTCGGACGATCTTTTGATCTTTCAATCAACCGAACGGGGCAACTGCAGGGTCACCCGCAACCCGCCTTCACGCAGATTCTGCAAACTCACTTCACCGCCATGGCTATGGGCAATGTTGCGGGCAATCCCCAGCCCCAACCCATAACCCTGCTGTTGCCCGGCCAGGCGGAAGTGCGGTTCGAACACCTGCTCCAGACGCTGCTCCGGTACGCCCGGCCCTTCATCATCGACGTGCAGGATGAACGCGCTTTCGTCGTCATCGATGTGCAGGTGCGCGTTCTGCCCATACTTCAACGCATTGTCGATCAGGTTGCCGATGCAGCGCTTGAGCGCCAGCGGTTTGCCCGGGTACGCCGCCAGCGCCCGCCCCTGCTGGGTCACGCGGCCGTTGCCGTTCGGTGCGAGATAGGGTTCCACTAGACAATCGAGCACATGGTTGAGATCCACCGGCTCGATGTTCTCGTGGATGTCGGTGTCTTTCACGCATTGCAGCGCGCCCTTGACCAGCAATTCGAGCTCGTCCAGATCGCGGCCGAACTTGGCTTGCAACTTCTCATCTTCCAGCAATTCAACGCGCAACCGCAGTCGGGTAATCGGCGTGCGCAAATCATGGGAAATCGCGCTGAACAACTGGCTGCGCTCGGTCAGGTAACGACTGATGCGCTCGCGCATGGTGTTGAAGGCGCGCCCGACCTCGACCACTTCGCTACCCCCGCCTTCGGCCACCGGTTCCACGTCGGCCCCCAACGACAGGTCCCGCGCCGCCCGCGCCAGGCGCTTGAGCGGACGACTCTGCCAGTGCACCAGCAGGCCGATGAACAACAGCAAAAAGCTGCTGGTCAGGACGATGAACCACACCTGCTGCGCCGGCAGGCCCTGCTCTTCAAGACTGGTGTAGGGCTCGGGCAAAAGCGAGGCGATGTACAGCCACTCGCCCGGCGCCATCTGGATCTGCGTGACCAGTACCGGCGGGTTCACCGGTTCCAGGGTCAGCGCGTAGTGCGCCCATGAGCGTGGCAACTCATCGAGCTTCAGGCCGCCATTGAAGATGCGCAGGTCTTCCGGGCTGACGAAGGTCACCGAGATGTCGGCGTCCTGACCGAGGGACTGGCGTAGCACTTCGTCCACCGCTTTGAGCACCGCTTCTTTGCGCGGGGTGATGGGCAGCACTTCCATGCCCAGGGGTTTGTCATTGAGCGTCACCACGAACCGGGTACCGCCCATGCTGCGCAACTGATCGAGCACCAAGGGCCGAAACGCCACTGGCAACGAACGAAAATAACTGACACTGGCCGTCATCGAATGGGCCAGGCTGCGGGCGCTGGTGACCAGGCCCTCGAGCTGCGTGGCACGCAGTTGCGATACCCAGATCACGCTCGACAACGCTTGGGCGAACAACACCGCCAGCAAGGTCAACAGCAACATCCGCCCGAGCAGCGAACGCGGCATCGGCACCTTGGCGGCGAGCTTGCGCAATAGCTTAGTGGCCATTGCTGGCAACCACATTGGCTGCCAGTTGGTAGCCGCTGCCGCGCACGGTGCGGATCAGCCGTGGCGGCTTTTCGGTGTCGCGCAGGCGCTGGCGCAACCGGCTGACCGCCATGTCGACGATGCGATCGAGGGGCATCAGTTCACGGCCACGAGTGGCGTTGCCGATGGTGTCGCGGTCGAGGATTTCCTGCGGGTGATCGAGGAACAGTTTCAGCAGCGCGAAGTCGGCGCCCGAGAGAATCACCTCTTCGCCGTCGATGTGAAACAGCCGATGGCTGACCATGTCCAGCCGCCAGTCATCGAAGGCCAGCACCTCACCGCCACTGCGCTCCTGACCGAACTGCGCACGGCGTAGCAATGCCTTGATCCGCGCCTGCAATTCCCGTGGGCTGAAGGGCTTGCCGAGGTAATCGTCGGCGCCCAGTTCCAGGCCGATGACGCGGTCGGCTTCGTCGGAACTGGCGGTGAGCATGATGATCGGCACCTGTGCCTGGCGTGGATGCTGGCGAATCCAGCGACACAGGCTGAAACCGTCTTCGTCGGGCAACATCACATCAAGGATCACCAGATCGGCCGGCGCGTCGTTCAGCGCCTGGCGAAAACCGGCGCCATCGGCGGTGGCACGCACCTGGAAACCGGCGCGGGTCAGGTAGGTGTCCAGCAACTCGCGTATCTCTTGATCGTCATCGACCAACAAAATCGACTTGTTGACTGAGCTCACGGGCGGCGTCCTTGTTGTTTGAATTGGGCGGATTATGCCTGATGCGCAAAATATACAAACACCACAGAAACAACTGTGGGAGCGAGCTTGCTCGCGATGGCGGAGTGTCAGTCAACAAAGATGTTGAATGTAATGACGCCATCGCGAGCAAGCTCGCTCCCACAGTGGATTGCATTTCAGTCGGAGCTGGATTGTTCCAGCGCCACACCCGCACCCATCAATCCCGAATACGGCGCCGTCACCAGCCACACCGGAATCCCCTTGAAGTAATCGCTCATGCAACCCTTGTCGGCGAAGCAGCGGGCGAAACCGCTTTCGAGGAAGAAGTCGGCAAACCGCGGAATCACCCCACCCACGATGTACACGCCACCACGCCCGCCGGTGGTCAGCACGTTGTTGCCGGCCACGCGACCGAGCCAGCAGCAGAACTGCTCAAGCACTTCCACGGCAATCGGGTCGCCCGCCAGCCCGGCAGCGGTGATGGCTTCCGGCGTGTCGAGCACCGGCGTGTGCCCGTCCACCGCGCAGATCGCCCGGTAGACGCGGGGCAAGCCACCGCCACTCAAGGCTGTTTCGGCGCTGACATGGCCGATTTCGTTGAAGATGTGCTGCCAGAGTTGGGTTTCCCGTGGACTGCTCAGCGGCAAATCGACGTGACCGCCTTCGCCGGGCAACGCGGCAAAACGCCCTTCGCCAAGATCGAGCAAGGTGCCGACACCCAGGCCTGTGCCCGGGCCAATCACCACCGCCGGGCGCAACGGCTCCGGCGTACCTTCGCAGACCACGCGGAATTCGCCGGGCTGCAAACGGGTCATACCCAGGGCCATGGCCGAGAAGTCGTTGACCAGCAACAGTTGCTCGACCTGCAAGGTCTGGCAAAAGCCCTTGCGGCTCAGGCGCCAGTGATTGTTGGTGAATTTGAATTCATCGCCACTCACGGGACCGGCCACCGACAGGCACACCGAACCGATCGCCCCCGGCGCCAGCCCCAGGCCACTAAGGTAGAGGCTGATTGCCTCTTCGGGGCTGGGGAAATCTGCTGTCGCCAGCACTTGGACCGATTCCAGTTGCTGGTTTTTCCACAACGCGAAACGTGCGTTGGTCCCACCGATGTCACCGACCAAAGCCAGTTTCAATTAAGCGTCTCCAGGGCAGAAGTGAAGGCGCTGGCGCCCTGCTCCGCCGAGCTGAAGGCCATGCGCATGAAACCGAACAGCTCGCGACCGGTGCCGATGTTGTTGCCCAACAGACCTTTGGCCGGCGTGCGCGCTGCAAATTCTTCGGCGTCCACCTTAAGCTCCAGGGTGCCTTTGACGCCATCGACGCGGATGATATCGCCCTCTTGCACCCGCGCCAAAGCGCCGCCGACATAAGCTTCGGGGCTGACGTGGATGGCCGCCGGGATTTTCCCTGATGCGCCGGACATGCGCCCGTCAGTCACCAGTGCCACCTTGAAGCCGCGATCCTGCAACACACCGAGGAACGGCGTCATCTTGTGCAGTTCCGGCATGCCGTTGGAGCGCGGGCCCTGGAAGCGCATCACTGCGACAAAATCCTTCTCCAGCAAACCGGCCTTGAAGGCATCGGCCAGGTCCTGCTGATCCTGGAACACCATGGCTGGCGCTTCGACGACCTGGTTTTCCACGGCCACGGCGGAGACTTTCATCACGCCACGACCGAGGTTGCCTTCCATCACCCGCAGGCCACCCTCTGCCGAGAACGCGCGGGCGACCGGGCGCAGGATGCTTTCATCGAGGCTGTCGGTCACGCCTTCGCGCCACACCAGCTGGCCATTGTCGAGGAACGGTTCCTGGGTGTAGCGGCTCAGGCCGTGGCCCATCACGGTGTTGACGTTTTCGTGGAGCAATCCGGCTTCCAGCAGTTCGCGGATCAGGAACGACATGCCGCCCGCCGCCTGGAAGTGGTTGATGTCGGCTTTGCCGTTCGGGTAGACGTGGCTCAGGGTCGGCACGACTTCGGAGAGGTCGGCCATGTCCTGCCAGGTCAGCTGAATGCCCGCCGCCATGGCGATGGCCGGCATGTGCAAGGTGTGATTGGTCGAGCCGCCGGTGGCGTGCAGCGCAACAATCGAGTTGACCAGCGAACGCTCGTCGACGATTTCACCAATCGGGATGTAGTCACCGTTCTGCTTGGTCAAACGCGTGACCTGATGCGCCGCTTCGCGGGTCAAGGCGTCGCGCAATGGCGTATTCGGGTTGACGAAGGACGCGCCCGGCAGGTGCAGGCCCATGACTTCCATCAACAACTGGTTGGTGTTGGCGGTGCCGTAGAAGGTGCAAGTGCCAGGGCTGTGGTAGGACTTCATTTCCGATTCCAGCAGCTCCTCGCGGGTCGCCTTGCCTTCGGCGTACTTCTGGCGCACGTCGGCTTTTTGCTTGTTGGAAATGCCCGAGACCATCGGCCCGCCCGGTACGAAGATCATCGGCAGATGGCCGAAGCGCAGCGCGCCCATCATCAGGCCCGGCACGATCTTGTCGCAGATGCCGAGCAGCAGCGCGCCGTCGAACATGTTGTGGGACAGCGCCACGGCCGTGGACAACGCGATCACTTCGCGGCTCGGCAGGCTCAGTTCCATGCCCGGTTCGCCCTGGGTCACGCCATCGCACATCGCCGGGGTGCCACCGGCGAACTGGCCGACGGAGCCGATCTCGCGCAGGGCTTTCTTGATCAGTTCGGGGAAGACTTCGTACGGCTGGTGCGCCGAGAGCATGTCGTTATATGACGAAACTATCGCGATGTTGGCGGAGTTCATCATCCGCAGGCTGTGCTTGTCATCGCTGCCGCAACCGGCCACGCCGTGGGCGAAGTTGGCGCATTGCAGCTTGCCGCGCATCGGACCGTCGCTGGCCGCACCGCGGATCAATGCAAGGTAGGCCTCACGCGTGGCGCGGCTGCGGGCGATAAGCCGTTCAGTGACCTCAAGGACGCGGGGATGCATGTGTAGAACTCCAGGCTAACGGATGTGGCGACCTGATTGTCTATGTTGATCAAAGGCCGGTGTCGATGGGATGACAGACGGTTTGTTTGACCATTCGGACCAGTTGATTCAGGTCACTCGTTGTAGATCGAACAAAATATTGCCATCAAAAAGGCTTGTTTTCTATTTTTTTACGAATAATCTTGTAATTCCAACAACAAAACGACGGTAGCGCCGCAATATGACTCTTCGAATCGCAATCAATGGTTTTGGCCGCATCGGCCGTAATGTCCTGCGTGCACTCTATACCCAGGGCTACCGTCAGGATCTGCAGATCGTCGCCATCAACGATCTGGGCGACAGCGCGATCAATGCTCATCTGCTCAAGTACGACACCGTTCACGGCACGTTCGATGCCGATGTCCAGCACGATCTGGAGAGCCTGACGGTCAACGGCGACCGCATTTCGGTCAGCGCCATCCGCAACCCGGCCGAGCTGCCTTGGGCCGCGGAAAAAATTGATGTGGTGTTCGAATGCACCGGTCTGTTCACCGACCGGGCCAAAGCCGCCGCGCATATTACAGCCGGCGCGCGCAAAGTGATCATCTCGGCCCCGGCCAAAGGCGCCGACGCTACCGTGGTTTACGGGGTGAACCACGACATTCTGCGCCAATCGCACCAGATCATTTCCAACGCATCGTGCACCACCAACTGCCTGGCCCCGGTGGCCCAGGTGTTGCATCGCGAATTGGGTATCGAAAGCGGTCTGATGACCACCATCCACGCCTACACCAACGATCAGCACCTGACCGACGTCTATCACGTCGATCCGTACCGCGCCCGTTCGGCCACCCAGAACATGATCCCGAGCAAGACCGGTGCTGCCGAAGCGGTGGGCCTGGTGCTGCCGGAACTGTCGGGCAAATTGACCGGCATGTCGGTGCGCGTACCGGTGATCAATGTTTCGCTGGTGGACCTGACGGTGCAGCTCAAGCGCGAAGCGTCGGCCGATGAGGTCAATGCGCTGATGAAAGAAGCCAGCCAGCACTCGAAGATCCTTGGGTACAACACCCTGCCGCTGGTCTCCAGCGACTTCAACCACAACCCGCTGTCGTCGATCTTCGACGCCAACCACACCAAGGCCAGCGGCAAGCTGCTCAAGGTATTGGCGTGGTATGACAACGAGTGGGGCTTCTCCAACCGCATGCTCGATAACTGCCTGGCGCTGTGCAACGCCGAGTAAGCGAAGCTTACGACTGTAGGAGCTGCCGGAGGCAGCTCCTACAGATACGTGCAATGCACAGCATCGTGTTCATGCCTTGGAGCCCCCCATGATCGGCATCAGCTTTACACAAAAGACCCTGGCGGCGCGCAAGCGTATCGCCCTGGTTGCCCATGACCACTGCAAGGTGTTCTTGCTGGACTGGGCCGAACGGCAAAAAGACAGACTGGCCCAGCATGATCTGGTCGCCACCGGCACCACGGGTTTGTTGTTGCAACAACGCCTCGACCTGCCGGTACAAAGCATGATCAGCGGGCCACTGGGCGGCGACCAACAACTCGGCGCGCAAATCGCCGAGCAGCGGGTCGACATGCTGGTGTTTTTCTGGGACCCGTTCGAACCCCAGCCCCACGACCCGGATATCAAGGCATTGCTGCGGGTCGCAGCGGTGTGGAACATCCCGGTGGCTTGCAACGAATGCAGCGCCGACTACCTGCTCAGCAGCCCGTTGATGGATCAGGCGCATACCCATCGGATTCCCGATTACGCGACCTATTTGCAGGGTCGCGCGTAAATGTGCTGCGGCCCGCAGTTCGCCGCGCCTGAGTGCCTGGCTGGGCAATCTGTGGATCTGGTCACGACCGGAATCACTGCCGCAATCACCTGAAGTCTCCTCAAGCCGCCCTGTAACAGCCGACAACGGCACACTTGAAAGTACCTACTTCCTGCTCGGATTTCTCCTACGTGTTTATCAGGTCATCCATGACCGGGTTTGGCCGTTAAGCACCATGAAACCCCACAACGAGAAGCTGACATGAATGTAAGTGCCGCTGCATCTTTTCAAGTTCCGTATCCGCAAACATTGAAAGCGAACACGGAAAAAGCCCAGCCTGAGAAAGTTGACATTCCGGTAATGAATGACAGGTTAAGGTTGACCATCGAGAAACTCCGAGCTCCTCAAAGTGAAGCTAGAAATCTCAGCAGCGAAAAACTGAATGAGGTGGATGAATTTTTGAATGCGCTCGAACCACATAACGAGTTCACTGACCTCCCCCCTCGGATAAAAAGCTACAGACATTCAATGATTAGGCATCATGAATTCTACGCAAGTTTGACGCTAAAAAAAATGGAAGGGATTTACTCCGATTTCAAAAAAGACCTGCAAAGCAAATGGTCTGGCTTGGCCAATAAAGTAATGGGCTTCACCGTGGCCGAAGACGGTCAGTTGAAAGTCACTTCGCCCCCCGACACACTGACTGCCAGGGATGAGGAGATATTGAATACCCTGTTGAACGAGACCAAAGGTTTGCAAACCCTGACACTCAAGCATGCCAAGCTCGTAATCGAACTGGTCCAAATGGATAAACCACAGTTCGAAGGCAAGGTGAATCTTGACCTGCGCAACTTCCATAAGATGATTGACTATGGATTATTGCTGAACAAAGGTGCGCTTGACCTGAGAAATTCAGACTCCTGGCTGGATCAATTGCATAAAAACGCTGAAAAATATCCGTTTGAAAAAAGGCAGGGGCTACACATCGAAGCCTGATCGTTTGATAAAGCCCGGTAACGCGGGTGTGCACTACCGCGTTACCGGGAATATAACAGGCCTAGTTACGCAACATATTTTGATAGCATATCTGAGCAAATGAAACGTTCCGCACGTTGTAACCTCCCACCCCCGAATCCTCTTTGCGTTGAACCTGGATCAACCAATACCCCAGGTTGTATTCAACTTCCCACTTATAGCGATACTTGCCACTGCTGGTCCAGAAAGGATCAGACTTCAACTGGCCATAACACCTGCCCAACTCAAGGGCTTGCACAGCGCTACCAGTGCTGTCCGTTATAAGATCGAACCTTTCATCATCCGCCCCCGCCCCCTTGTTCAATATCAAGGTAGCGGTAGCACCTTCGAGCGGTTGCCCGGTCGAATCCCTCAATCGGACCGACCAATTCAAGACTCTGTAGGCCTGTGTGGTCGCCCAGTAGTGCCGCAGATCACCGGTATCGCCCTGGACACGACTGTCGGCGTAGTAAGGCGCTGAACCAAACTCGAGCTTGTAGATATCACCTGCCACGAACGGGGCGGACGGCTTCTTCGAGATACGAACCTGAACTTCCTCATTCGGCTGTAAGCCAGACACCGTAAAGGGTACACCCCAAGGGATTACGGCCCATGTGCCATTTCGATTGTATTCCAGCGTCAATGGCCCGCCTTTCGTCCCACTCGCATGGATCCACACATCCTGTCCCCGCACCGCCATGAAGCTGTATTGCTTCACATCCGTTTCGTCAGCCAGACTTTCCTTGAGGGTGTTCAGTTTGTCCGGCAATACCGTTGCCGCCGAGGGAATTTGAGAGGCGATACCCGAAACAGCTGCCGAGCTCAGAAAAGACATCGCAGGTGCCGCACCTGCCGCCAATAACATCCCCCAAAACAACAACACCGAGCGAAGCCCGATCCCTTTAAAACAAGTCATACACATGAAGTCCTTCTCATTATTTTTTGTCAGATGCCAGAAGCGAAAACTTCCGCAAGCGTTCCACCGAGGTGGCCTGCGCATTTAAGCGGTCTGCCCTGAATGAGAAGCGGTACATATGTATTTCGTGAATTTCATTTTCGGCGCCACTGCCCTGAAATGACTCCGCGCTTTTTCCTATTTTTACCCCCATTTTCGGCACATTTTTCTGCGCAAACGTTCAACCACTACCGTTCGTCGAGTTACCCCTCATGTAACCTCAGCGCCACGCCGATGTGCATTGATCGGCGCTAAATGGATTTAGCGAGTGAGCCGCAACGGCCCACAGCCAACACTTCATCCATTCGCGAGTTCGCCTCATGTTCGACTCACTGTCCATTCGCCTGAAAATCGTCCTGCTGTCCGGTCTGTGCCTGCTGGGTGTAGTCGCCTTGATAGTGGGCATGAACATTTACCAGACCAATCAGAACGATGACCTGGTCAACGATTCCAGCAGCAGAATGCTTACCGCCAGTGTGCAGGACCTGCTTCAGGCCAAAGCCGCCGAGCAAGCGGTGCGGGTGCAGAAGACCTTCGGTGAAACCCTGACGGTGGTGACCGCCCTCGCGGACCAGATCAAGGACATGCGCACCCTGGCCGCCAAGCGCGAGCTTGCGCCCGGCGCCCTGCGTGAAGAGTTGAACCAGAGCCTGAAAACCGCCTTTGAGCGCAACGGCAAAGTGCTGGGCATCTGGCTGGCGTTCGAACCCAACGGCCTGGACGGCAAGGACAGCGAGTTCGCCAACGACGCCGCCCGCCAGTCTAACGAGAACGGCCGTTTCGCCACCTACTGGAGCCGCGCCGGGGGTGAGCCGCTGAACACGATCATGGTCGAAGAGGACATGACCAAAACCACCCTGAACCTCAGTGGCACGCCGTACAACGTCTGGTACACCTGCCCGCGGGACAGCCAGCGCACCTGCCTGCTCGACCCCTACGCCGATACTGTCGGCGGCAAGGAAGTGTTGATGACCACCATCTCCGTACCGCTGCTGGTGGATGGCAAGTCCATCGGCGTGGTCGGTATCGACATCGCCCTTGATGCCCTGCAAGCGGCGGCGGTTGATTCCCAGCGCGTGCTGTTCAACAGCGCCGGACACATGCTGATCGTCTCCGGCACTGGCGTGCTGGCTGCCTACAGTGTCGATGCCGGTAAAGTCGGCAAGAACATCGGCGACACCCTGGGCGCGGATGGCAAGGACATCCTGCAATTGCTCGCTACTGGCGCGCCGAAGATTCTCCAGCAAGGTGACCTGATCCGCGCGGTGTACCCGGTGAGTCCGATTGCCGATGCCAAGGCCTGGGCCGTGGTCATCGACCTGCCCAGGCAAGTGCTGCTGGCCGACTCGGTGAAGCTGCAGGCCGTGCTCGACGATGCCCAGCAAAGCGGCACGATCAAGGCGCTGTCGGTGGCGGTGATCGCCGGCCTGCTCGGGCTGTTGCTGATGTGGCTCACCGCGTCGGGCGTGACCCGGCCGATCAACAGCGTGGCACAAATGCTCAAGGCGATTGCCAGTGGCGACGGCGACCTGACCCAGCGCCTGCACTACAGCAAGCAGGACGAACTGGGCGAACTGGTGAGCTGGTTCAACCGCTTCCTCGACAAGCTGCAACCGACCATCGCGCAGATCAAGCAAAGCATCACCGATGCCCGTGGCACCGCCGACCAGTCTTCAGAAATCGCCCGCCAGACCAGCGAAGGCATGCAGGTGCAATTCCGCGAAATCGACCAGGTCGCCACCGCGTCCAACGAGATGAGCGCCACCGCCCACGATGTCGCCAACAGCGCCTCGAACGCGGCCAACGCTGCCAAGGGTGCCGACCAATCGGCCCGCGACGGCATGTCGATCATCGAGCGCAGCACCCGCGATATCAATCAACTGGCCGAAGAGGTCAGCAAGGCCGTGACCGAAGTCGAAGCCCTCGCGGTCAACAGCGAGCAGATCGGTTCGGTGCTGGAGGTGATTCGCAGCATCGCCGAACAAACCAACCTGCTGGCGCTCAACGCGGCGATTGAAGCCGCCCGTGCCGGCGAGAGCGGTCGCGGCTTTGCGGTGGTGGCCGATGAAGTGCGCAACCTGGCCAAGCGCACCCAGGATTCGGTGGAAGAAATTCGCCTGGTGATCGAACGCATCCAGTCCGGCACCCGCGGCGTGGTCGCGACCATGCATTCAAGCCAGACCCAGGCCCACAGCAACGCCGGGCAGATTCAGCAGGCGGTCCAGGCCTTGAGCAAGATCAGTGACGCGGTCACCGTGATCAGCGACATGAACCTGCAAATCGCCAGCGCCGCCGAGCAGCAAAGCGCCGTGGCCGAAGAGGTCAACCGCAACGTCTCGGCGATCCGCACCGTCACCGAAACCCTGACCGGCCAGGCCACCGAATCGGCACAGATCAGCAGCCAGCTCAACGCCCTGACCACCCAGCAGATGAAGTTGATGGATCAGTTTCGCGTTTAAAGCACCGACCGAAGATCCCCCTGTGGGAGCGAGCTTGCTCGCGATGACGGAATTACATTCAACATCAATGTTGATTGAAAGACCGCTATCGCGAGCAAGCTCGCTCCCACAAGGTTTCACATGATCCAGCCATGTTTTGGACTAAGATCTGGCTCTCGTTCCGGAGGGCCCTTCGATGACTGATCTGCTCACGTCCATTCAAGCTGCACTCGGTTTGCCTCACTATCCGATTCCATTCACGTCCAGCGGCGCCCTGCCCTCGGCGTTTGCCGTCACGGATCTGGCCTGCGCCAGCATCGCTGCCGCCGGCCAGGTCGTCAGCGAACTGCTGCACCAACAAACCGGACGCCTGCCCGATCTTGAAGTTGACCGGCGTTTGGCGTCCTTCTGGTTCTCAACCTCGATTCGCCCGATCGGCTGGAGCGTTCCGCCGCTGTGGGATGCGGTGGCCGGTGACTACGCCACCCGCGATGGCTGGATTCGCCTGCACACCAACGCACCCCACCACCGCGCCGCTGCCGAACGCGTGCTCGGTGCCTGTACCGACCGCGCAGCGATGGCCGGTAAAGTGGCTCGATGGGCGAAAAGCGAGCTGGAGCAGGCGGTAGTCGATGCCGGTGGCTGTGCCGCCGAAATGCGCACCTGGGATCAATGGCAGACCCATCCTCAAGGCCAGGCGGTAAATGCCGAACCCTTGATTCATTTCACCAGCCACCCTGGCCAGAGCGACAAACCGTGGGCGGGCTCAGTGGCCCGGCCACTGTCTGGCATCAAGGTGCTGGATTTGACCCGGGTGCTGGCAGGCCCCATCGCCAGCCGCTTTCTGGCCGGCCTGGGCGCTGATGTCTTGCGCATCGATCCGCCGACCTGGAACGAGCCGGGGGTGGTGCCGGAAGTCACATTGGGAAAACGCTGCGCGCGTCTTGATCTGAATGACAGGTCCGACCGCGGCATATTCGAATGCCTGCTCAAGGATGCCGACATTCTGCTCCACGGTTATCGCGCCGATGCACTGGAGCGACTTGGCCTGGGCATGAATGAGCGCCGGCAACTGAACCCAGGCCTGATCGATGTTTGCCTCAACGCCTATGGCTGGATCGGCCCCTGGCAAAACCGAAGGGGCTTCGACAGCCTGGTGCAGATGAGCAGCGGCATTGCCGAAGCGGGCATGCGCTGGAAACAGGCGGACAAGCCGACACCGTTGCCGGTCCAGGCCCTCGATCACGCCACCGGGTATTTGATGGCGGCCAGTGCGATCAGGTTGTTGGCAGAGCGCTTGAGCCGCGGGATGGGGGGATCGGCCCGGTTGTCGTTGGCGCGTACGGCGAAGTTGTTGATCGAGCATGGGCCAGGGACGAGTGAAGCGTTACATACGGAAAATGAGCAGGATCTGGGGTTGATGGTGGAGCAGACACCTTGGGGGCCGGCGCACCGGTTGCACGCTCCTTTGAAGATCACAGCGACGCCGTTGCAATGGACGCTTCCGGCCACGGAATTGGGTTCACATCCCGCACAGTGGTGGTGACTTTTAGATAGCTATCGCGAGCAGGCTCGCTCCCACAGGTGAGCGGGTTCTCCCGGACGACCGCGATCAAATGTAGGAGCGAGCCTGCTCGCGATGGCGCCAGTGGAGACAACACTAAACTCGCTCCCGATCAGTCCGCCCGACTCAACGAAGTCCACAGCACCTGCGCCGCATACCCTCGATAAGGCTGCCAGCTTTCGGCTCGCGCCAAAAGCTGCCGCGCCGTCACCGGCCCACCCTCCAGCGCCGCCAATGCATTGATCAACCCCACGTCGCCATTGGGAAATCCATCCATCTCCCGCAACTGTCGCAACGCAATGTATTGCGCCGTCCAGTCGCCAATCCCATGCAAGGCCAATAACCGCGCTACGCCTCCCTCCCGACCGGGCTCGAACAACCGTGGATCATCGAGTAATGCCTGGGCCACCCCCGACAACGTCCGGCCTCGGCTTTTCGGCATGCCCAACGCGGCCAGATCTGCGCCTGCCAAAACGCTGGCCTCGGGAAACACATGGGTCAACCCCGGCAACCGTGAATGGAATGGCGTGCCGTACTGCGCCACCAGTTTCCCCGCCAATTTGATCGCCGCCACCACCGTGATCTGCTGCCCCAGTACCGCGCGGATCGCCAACTCCAGGCCATCCCACGCCCCCGGCACACGCAGCCCGGGGTGCTCGGCAATCAGCCGCGCCAGCAGCGGATCAACTGCCAGGTGCCGGTGAATCGTGGACAGGTCGGCGTCCAGATCAAACATCCGCCGCACGCTTGCGACGATTGCAGGGACGGCGCCCGGATCAGGAAAATCCAGGGTCAACTCAAGGGCATCCAAGGTGCCAGGCTGGATCGAGAACATACCGCAAGCACCGTTCAAACCGATGCTGCGCGAATACACACCGTCGACCACCGTTTCCAACCCGACAATCGCCCGCGCCGACAAAAACCCGAGCAGCGCCGGCCAGTCATAGGGTGGCTGGTACGCCAGCAACAGCTTCACAGACTCAACAAGCCGCTGTACACGCCATAGGCCGCCAGCCCCGCATAACCCAGAGCGATGCCAGCAATCATCGAACCCACCACCAACGCGATCAACGCGCTCAGGCGAAGCTTGTTCGGTGATTGCGACATCGTTGCATCTCCATTTTTGGGGGCGGCAACTGCCGCGAAGTCGTCACATAACGGGCGGCAACTAAACTGATGAAGAGTAATAACGTTTATTGGATAACGCCAACAAGCTTCTTTTTTACTTGCACAAAATGGCTATTTTTACACCGATATAATCATTTGTTTTATACGTCTTTTTAATACATCAATTCAGTACAAAAAATGCATGAATAAAATTTGCAGATTTTGAAAAACCAACTAGCGTCATAATTCGAAACAAATGCTAAAAAGTTCTTGAATAATCTGCAAAAGCCTCTAGAACAGGCATTACAGGCAGCAACATTGTAAATGATGGCACTCCGCCAACAAACTGGGAACGCTCTCATTTAGTGATCTAAGTCAGCTGATTGAGCAGTCAACGGAATTAGTCTGTTGCCTCTCTTCTCCTGCATTGGAGTCATGCAATGTCTGAAGCTCCCGGAAAACTGAAACTCGGCGCGCTGGTTGCGTTAGTCGTGGGTTCGATGATTGGTGGGGGGATCYTTTCCTTGCCACAAAACATGGCCGCCAGTGCCGATGTCGGCGCCATTCTGATTGGTTGGGCGATCACCGCCGTCGGCATGCTCACCCTGGCGTTTGTGTTCCAGACCCTGGCCAACCGCAAACCCGACCTTGATGGCGGGGTTTACGCCTACGCCAAGGCCGGTTTCGGCGACTACATGGGCTTCTCGTCCGCTTGGGGGTACTGGATCAGTGCCTGGCTGGGCAACGTTGGCTACTTCGTCTTGCTGTTCAGCACGCTCGGCTACTTCTTTCCGCTATTTGGGGAGGGGAATACCCCTGCCGCCGTGATCGGCGCCTCGGTGCTGCTCTGGGCCGTACATTTCCTCGTACTGCGAGGAATAAAGGAAGCAGCGTTCATCAACCTGGTGACCACCGTCGCCAAGATCGTGCCGCTGCTGCTGTTCATGTTGATTGCATTGTTCGCCTTCAAACTGGACATCTTCACCGCCGACATCTGGGGCCTGAAGAACCCGGACCTGGGCAGCGTGATGGACCAGGTACGCAAAATGATGCTGGTCACCGTGTGGGTGTTCATCGGCATCGAAGGCGCGAGCATCTTTTCGGCCCGGGCGGAAAAGCGCAGCGATGTGGGTAAGGCCACTGTGATCGGCTTCGTCACCGTGCTGCTGTTTTTAGTGCTGGTCAACGTGCTGTCGCTGGGGATCATGACCCAGCCGGAACTGGCCAAACTGCAGAACCCCTCAATGGCCGCCGTGCTGGAACACGTGGTCGGTCACTGGGGTGCGGTGCTGATCAGCGTCGGTTTGATCATCTCGTTGCTGGGGGCGTTGCTGTCGTGGGTGCTGCTGTGCGCGGAGATCATGTTCGCCGCCGCCAGGGACCACACCATGCCGGCGTTTTTGCGCAAGGAAAACGCCAACCATGTACCGGTCAACGCCCTGTGGCTGACCAACGCCATGGTGCAGATTTTCCTGATCATCACGCTGTTCTCCGCCAGCACTTACCTGTCGCTGATCTACCTCGCCACCTCGATGATCCTGGTGCCGTACCTGTGGTCGGCGGCCTACGCGTTGCTGTTGGCGGTGCGTGGCGAAAGCTACGAAGGCGCGGCGGGCGAACGGCAGAAGGATCTCATCATCGGCGCCGTGGCCCTGGTCTACGCGATCTGGCTGCTGTACGCCGGCGGCATCAAATACCTGCTGCTGTCTGCCCTGCTCTACGCCCCCGGCGTGATCCTGTTCGCCAAGGCCAAGCTGGAAATCAACAAACCGGTTTTCACCAACGTCGAGAAGCTGGTTTTCGCTGCGGTGGTCGTCGGTGCCGTGGTGGCGGCCTACGGTCTCTACGACGGTTTCCTGACCCTTTAGCTCCTGTTTCTAGAAGCACTACCCTGTTTTGTCATCTGGAGGATCACTGTAATGACCACGGAAAAAGTTAAGTACGGCGTCCATTCCGAAGCCGGCAAACTGCGCAAAGTCATGGTTTGCTCCCCAGGACTTGCCCATCAGCGGCTGACCCCGAACAACTGCGATGAACTGCTGTTCGATGATGTGCTGTGGGTGGCCCAGGCCAAGCGCGACCACTTCGACTTCGTCACCAAGATGCGCGAACGCAACATCGATGTGCTGGAAATGCACAACCTGCTGACCGACATCGTCGCCATCCCCGAAGCCCTGGACTGGATTCTGGAACGCAAGATCACCGCCAACTCGGTGGGTCTGGGCCTGATCAACGAAACCGCCTCGTGGCTGCGCAGCCTGGAGCCGCGCAAGATCGCCGAGTTCCTGATCGGCGGCGTATCGGGCGATGATCTGCCGACCAGTTTCGGTGGCAAGGCCATCGAGATGTTCCGCGACTTCCTCGGCAACTCCAGCTTCATCCTGCCGCCGCTGCCCAACACCCAGTTCACCCGCGATACCACCTGCTGGATCTACGGTGGCGTCACCCTCAACCCGATGTACTGGCCGGCGCGCCGTCAGGAAACCCTGCTGACCACCGCCATCTACAAATTCCACCCCGCGTTCACCAACGCCGACTTCCAGATCTGGTACGGCGACCCGGACAAAGACCATGGCAACGCCACCCTTGAGGGCGGTGATGTGATGCCGATCGGCAACGGCGTGGTGTTGATCGGTATGGGCGAACGCTCGTCGCGCCAAGCCATTGCGCAACTGGCGGTGAACTTGTTCAAAAACAAGGCCGTCGAGAAAGTGATCGTCGCCGGCCTGCCGAAATCCCGCGCGGCGATGCACCTGGACACCGTGTTCAGCTTCTGCGATCGCGACCTCGTCACGATCTTCCCGGAAGTGGTGAACCAGATTGTCGCCTTCACCCTGCGCCCCGATGAAAGCAAGGCCGGTGGCATCGACATCCGTCGCGAAGAAACCAACTTCCTCGATACCGTGGCCCAGGCCCTGAACCTCAAAGCTTTGCGCGTGGTGGAAACCGGCGGCAACAGCTTCGCCGCCGAACGCGAGCAATGGGACGACGGCAACAACGTAGTGGCCGTGGAACCGGGCGTGGTCATCGGCTATGACCGCAACACCTACACCAACACCCTGCTGCGCAAGGCCGGTGTGGAGGTCATCACCATCAGCGCCGGCGAACTCGGCCGGGGACGGGGCGGCGGCCATTGCATGACCTGCCCGATCATCCGCGATCCGATTGACTACTAACCTGTTCACCTTAGGAGATCCAAAATGGCGTTCAATATCCATAACCGCAATCTGCTGAGCCTGGAACACCACACCCCTCGCGAATTGCGCTACCTGCTCGACCTGTCCCGCGACCTCAAGCGTGCCAAGTACACCGGCACCGAACAGCAGCATCTCAAGGGCAACAACATCGCGCTGATCTTCGAAAAGACCTCGACCCGCACCCGCTGTGCGTTCGAAGTTGCAGCCTATGACCAGGGCGCCAACGTCACCTACATCGACCCGAACTCTTCGCAGATCGGCCACAAGGAAAGCATGAAGGACACCGCCCGTGTGCTCGGGCGCATGTACGATGCCATCGAGTACCGTGGCTTCAAGCAGGAAATCGTTGAGGAACTGGCCAAGTTCGCCGGTGTGCCGGTGTTCAACGGCCTGACCGACGAATACCACCCAACGCAAATGATCGCCGACGTGCTGACCATGCGCGAACACGCCGACAAGCCGATCCACGAGATCAGCTACGCCTATCTCGGCGATGCGCGTAACAACATGGGCAACTCGCTGCTGCTGATCGGCGCCAAGCTCGGCATGGACGTGCGCATCTGCGCGCCGAAAGCCCTGTGGCCGGCGGACGACCTGGTGGCTCGCTGCAAGCAATACGCAGAAGAAAGCGGCGCGCGCATCACCCTCACCGAAGACCCGAAAGCCGCCGTCAAGGGCGTGGACTTCATCCATACCGATGTGTGGGTGTCGATGGGCGAGCCGGTCGAAGCCTGGGCCGAGCGCATCCAGCAACTGCTGCCGTATCAGGTCAACGCCGAACTGATGAAAGCCACCGGCAATCCGCGCACCAAGTTCATGCACTGCCTGCCGGCGTTCCACAACAGTGATACCAAGATCGGCAAGCAGATTGCCGAACAGTACCCGCACCTGAAGAACGGCATCGAAGTGACCGATGACGTGTTCGAGTCGCCGGCCTGCATCGCCTTCGAGCAAGCGGAAAACCGCATGCATACCATCAAGGCGATTCTGGTGTCGACGCTGGCGGATCTCTAACGGCTGACTCGGCTCCCACTGACGGAACATACCCCCCTGTGGGAGCGAGCTTGCTCGCGATAGCGGAGTAACAGTCAACAAATGTGTTGAATGTGAAAGAGTCATCGCGAGCAAGCTCGCTCCCACATTGATCGGGTTCCCACCGGGAGACAGAGTGCCTGCAACCTTTTTACTAGAAGGACTGCACCATGCGCATCGTCGTAGCTCTTGGCGGTAATGCCCTGCTCCGCCGCGGCGAACCGATGACCGCTGACAACCAGCGCGTCAACATCCGGATCGCCACCGAACAGATCGCCAAGATCCATCCCGGCAACCAACTGGTCATCGCCCACGGCAATGGCCCGCAAGTCGGCCTGCTGTCATTGCAAGCGGCGGCCTACACCTCCGTCACCCCTTACCCGCTGGACGTGCTCGGTGCCGAAACCGAAGGCATGATCGGCTACATCATCGAACAGGAACTGGGCAACCTGCTGGACTTCGAAGTGCCCTTTGCGACCTTGCTGACCCAGGTCGAAGTCGATGCCAATGACCCGGCCTTCAAGAACCCCACCAAGCCCATCGGCCCGGTCTACAGCAAGGCCGATGCGGAAAAACTCGCCGCCGAAAAAGGCTGGGCCATTGCCCCGGACGGCGACAAATATCGCCGCGTGGTTGCCAGCCCGAAACCGAAACGCATCTTCGAAATCCGTCCGATCAAATGGCTGCTGGAAAAAAGCAGCATCGTGATCTGCGCCGGCGGCGGCGGCATTCCGACCATGTATACCTCGCCCGGCAAACTCGAAGGCGTCGAAGCGGTCATCGACAAAGACCTGTGCTCGGCGCTGCTGGCCGAACAGCTGGAAGCCGATCTGCTGGTGATCGCCACCGACGTCAACGCCGCCTTCATCGATTTTGGCAAACCCACGCAGAAAGCCATCGCCCAGGCCCACCCCGACGAAATGGAAAAACTCGGCTTCGCCGCTGGTTCCATGGGACCGAAGGTGCAGGCAGCCTGCGAATTCGCGCGCCATACTGGAAAAGTGGCGGTGATCGGCTCGCTCGCGGACATCGAAGCGATCGTCCAGGGCAAGGCCGGCACACGCATCGGCACGGCGACACCGGGCATCAGCTATCAGTAAACAAAACTGCGGGGCCGGCCTGAGGCCTGCCCTGATTCAAGACCTTTTGAAGGAGAGTCAACAATGGCAACGTTCGAGCCGGGTCACCTGCACATCGAGCGACACGCGCTGAACAAGGACGACGTCAGCTACAACATCTACCTCGACTATGAAGTCAGCCAGGATCCCAAGGAAGGCAAAGGGATGCTGTTCAAAATGCACGGCAGCATTCAGAACAAAGACATGAGCGAGTCGTTCTTCCTGCCCAAGGACATGGCCTACAACTTCGCCAGCAACGTCACCAAGATTGCCGAGAAGTACGGTGTCCCGAAAACCCATAGCAACATCGGTTCGGTGCACAAACATTACGACGCCATGTTCGAAGATGTGCGGGTGCAGCTGAACATGAAATCGGGCGACCCGGTCAAACCCGAGCACCTGGAATAACCCCGGATTCTGTGAACACCACCGATCACTGTGGGAGCGAGCTTGCTCGCGATAGCGGCCTGTCATCCAACATTGATGTTGACTGACACACTGCCATCGCGAGCAAGCTCGCTCCCACAGGGGATAATGTCGTCCTGAATATCGGCGGCACATTTCACCATTAGCCCGCCCCAAGGCATACTTGCCACCCTCCGCACTGCAGAACCCAAGACCGCCCCATGCGTATCCACGTCAGCTTCATCGACCGCGTCGGTATCACCCAGGAAGTCCTGGCCCTGCTCGGCGGGCGCAATCTGAACCTGGATGCGGTGGAAATGGTCCCGCCCAATGTTTATATCGACGCCCCGACCCTGAGCGCGCAAGTGCTCGAGGAACTGCGCGATGCCCTGTTCAGCGTGCGTGGCGTACAAGCGGTGACGGTGGTCGACATCCTGCCCGGCCAGCGTCGTCACTTACAGCTCGACGCGTTGCTCGCAGCCATGACCGACCCGGTGCTGGCACTGGACAGCGACGGCAAGGTGCTGCTGGCCAACCCGGCCCTGATCGCCCTGTACGGCCGCGAACCGGACGGTGAAAGCGTGGCCGAGCTGTTTGCCGACCCGGCCTTGCTCGACGCCCTGCTCGAACACGGCTTTCGCCTGCCGCTGCGGGAAATCACCGTCAACGGCCAGACCTTATTGCTCGACGCCACACCGATCACCGACGCCGGCGCCCTGCTGACCCTGTATCAACCGAACCGCATCGGCGAACGCCTTTCCGCGCTGCACCATGACCACGCCGAAGGTTTCGACGCACTGCTCGGCGAGTCCCCGGTGATCCGCACCCTCAAGGCGCGCGCCCAGCGGGTGGCGGCCCTCGATGCACCGCTGCTGATCCAGGGCGAAACCGGCACCGGCAAGGAACTGGTGGCCCGGGCCTGCCACGCCATCAGCGCCCGGCACAGTTCACCGTTTCTGGCGTTGAATTGCGCGGCATTGCCAGAGAACCTCGCCGAAAGCGAACTGTTCGGCTACGCCCCCGGCGCTTTCACCGGCGCGCAGCGAGGCGGTAAGCCAGGACTGATGGAACTGGCCAACCAGGGCACGGTGTTTCTCGATGAAATCGGCGAGATGTCGCCGTACTTGCAGGCCAAATTGCTGCGTTTCCTCAACGACGGCAGTTTTCGCCGGGTCGGCGGTGACCGTGAGGTCAAGGTCAACGTACGGATCCTCAGCGCGACCCACCGCGACCTGGAAAAAATGGTCAGCGAAGGCCTGTTCCGCGAAGACCTGTTCTATCGCCTCAACGTCCTCAACGTTGAAGTGCCACCCCTGCGCGAGCGCGGCCAGGACATCCTGCTGCTGGCCCGCTATTTCATGCAGCAGGCCTGCGCGCAGATCCAGCGCCCGATCTGTCGCCTGGCGCCAGGCACTTATCCGGCGCTGCTGGGCAACCGCTGGCCGGGCAACGTGCGGCAATTGCAGAACGTGATCTTCCGCGCCGCGGCGATTTGCGAAAGCAGCCTGGTGGACATTGGCGACCTCGACATCGCCGGCACCTCGGTAGCGCGCCAGAGCGACCATGACGTCGACAGCCTGGAACAGGCCATGGACGAGTTCGAGAAAACCCTGCTGGAAAAACTCTACATCAGCTATCCCTCGACCCGGCAACTGGCGACCCGCCTGCAAACCTCCCACACGGCGATCGCCCATCGGTTGCGCAAGTACGGCATTCCCGGCAAGGCCTGAGGCCTCAATGTCCAATCCACCGCAGATCCCTGTGGGAGCGAGCTTGCTCCGGGCGGCGTTCCGACGATGGCGTCAGAACTTCAACATTGATGGTGACTGACCCACCGCTATCGCGAGCAAGCTCGCTCCCACAGGTTTTGTGTCCAGCATGAAACCGCGCCAAAAACGACCTCCATCTGTACTGAAAGCGCTACAGCGGAACGATATCGCTACACCCCTCTCCGGTCACGGCTGTGCAAGGCTTTGATCCACCTCGGCTTTCATCCTAGACATATGCCGTATCGATTTCGCTACAACGATTGAATTTCAGCCTTTGTCAAAACCACCTAAATCATTGATAAATAACAATAAAAACAACGTTGGCCGTGTTCTTGCTATGTACTCCCCCATAACCCGGGCATCGCCCAAGCATTCAATCGCGCCCACCAGACGAGTCTGGCCCCTTAGGAGTTTCCATGAGCGAGTTGCGTTTTACTGAAGATCACGAATGGCTGCGCACCGAAGCTGACGGCAGCGTCACAGTCGGCATCACCGCTTTCGCACAGAACGCCCTGGGCGACGTGGTTTTCGTTCAACTGCCTGAGCTGCAGTCCTACGACAAAGGCGCCGAAGCCGCCACCGTGGAATCGGTAAAGGCTGCCAGCGGCGTGTACATGCCGCTGGACGGCGAAGTGCTGGAAGTGAACCCGGCGCTCGACAGCAGCCCTGAACTGGTCAACGAAGATCCGCTGGGCGAAGGCTGGTTCTTCCGCTTTAAACCAAGCGACGCCACCGCTGTCGGCCAACTGCTGGATCAGGACGCCTACGACCGCCTGATCAAAGCCCAAGCCGAAGCCTGAGGAGCACCGACATGACTCAAATAAATTTGACCACCGCCAACGAATTCATCGCCCGTCACATCGGCCCGCGCGCCGGTGACGAGCAAGCCATGCTCAACAGCCTCGGCTTCGACTCCCTGGAAGCCCTGAGCGCCAGCGTGATTCCCGACAGCATCAAGGGCACCAGCGTCCTCGGCCTGGAAGACGGTTTGAGCGAAGCCGATGCCCTGGCCTTGATCAAGTCCATCGCGACTAAAAACCAGCTGTTCAAGACCTTCATCGGCCAGGGCTACTACGGCACCCACACGCCGTCGCCGATCCTGCGCAACCTGCTCGAAAACCCGGCCTGGTACACCGCCTACACCCCGTACCAGCCAGAAATCTCCCAAGGCCGTCTCGAAGCGCTGCTGAACTTCCAGACCCTGATCAGCGACCTCACCGGCCTGCCGATCGCCAATGCCTCGCTGCTGGACGAAGCCACCGCCGCTGCCGAAGCCATGACCTTCTGCAAACGCCTGAGCAAGAACAAGGGCAGCCACGCCTTCTTCGCCTCCGTGCATTGCCACCCGCAGACCCTCGACGTACTGCGCACCCGTGCCGAGCCCCTGGGCATCGACGTGGTGGTTGGCGACGAGCGCGAACTGACTGACGTGACGCCGTTCTTCGGCGCACTGCTGCAATACCCGGCGAGCAACGGTGACGTGTTCGATTACCGCGAGCTGACCGAACGCTTCCACGCCGCCAATGCCCTCGTTGCCGTGGCTGCCGACCTGCTGGCCCTCACCGTGCTGACCGCGCCGGGCGAATTCGGCGCCGACGTGGCCATCGGCAGCGCACAGCGCTTCGGCGTGCCGCTGGGCTTCGGTGGCCCGCACGCGGCGTACTTCTCCACCAAGGACGCGTTCAAGCGTGACATGCCGGGCCGCCTGGTCGGTGTTTCCGTAGACCGTTTCGGCAACCCGGCCCTGCGCCTGGCCATGCAGACCCGCGAGCAACACATCCGTCGCGAGAAAGCCACCAGCAACATCTGCACCGCGCAAGTGCTGCTGGCCAACATCGCCAGCATGTACGCCGTGTACCACGGTCCAAAAGGCCTGACGCAAATCGCCAATCGCGTGCATCACCTGACTGCGATCCTGGCCAAAGGCTTGAGCGCATTGGGCCTGAGCGTCGAGCAAGCGAGCTTCTTCGACACCCTGACCGTGAAGACCGGCGCGCAAACCGCCGCCCTGCACGACAAGGCGCACGCCCAGCGCATCAACCTGCGCGTGGTCGATGGTGAGCGCCTGGGCCTGTCCCTGGACGAAACCACCACTCAGGCCGACGTTGAAACCCTGTGGAGCCTGCTGTCCGACGGCAAGGCCCTGCCGGACTTCGCCGCCCTCGCCGCCTCGGTGCAGAGCGCCATCCCGGCCACGCTGGTACGTCAGTCGCCGATCCTCAGCCACCCGGTGTTCAACCGCTATCACTCGGAAACCGAGCTGATGCGTTACCTGCGCAAACTGGCGGACAAGGACCTAGCGCTGGACCGCACCATGATCCCGCTGGGTTCGTGCACCATGAAACTCAACGCCACCAGCGAAATGATCCCGGTGACCTGGGCCGAGTTCGGTGCCCTGCACCCGTTCGCCCCGGCCGAGCAAAGCGCCGGCTACCAGCAATTGACCGACGAGCTGGAAGCGATGCTCTGCGCCGCCACCGGTTATGACTCGGTTTCGCTGCAACCGAACGCCGGCTCCCAGGGTGAATACGCAGGTCTGCTGGCGATCCGTGCCTACCACCAGAGTCGTGGCGAAGACCGTCGCGACATCTGCCTGATCCCGTCGTCGGCCCACGGTACCAACCCGGCCACCGCACAAATGGCCGGCATGCGCGTGGTCGTCACCGCCTGCGATGCCCGCGGCAACGTCGACATCGAAGACCTGCGCGCCAAGGCCATCGAGCACCGCGAACACCTCGCTGCGCTCATGATCACCTACCCGTCGACCCACGGTGTGTTCGAAGAAGGCATCCTCGAAATCTGCGGCATCATTCATGACAACGGCGGCCAGGTGTACATCGACGGCGCCAACATGAATGCCATGGTCGGCCTCTGCGCCCCGGGCAAGTTCGGCGGCGACGTTTCGCACCTGAACCTGCACAAGACCTTCTGCATCCCCCACGGCGGTGGCGGCCCGGGCGTCGGCCCGATCGGTGTGAAATCGCACCTGGCGCCATTCCTGCCGGGCCACGCACAGATGGAGCGCAAGGAAGGCGCCGTTTGCGCGGCACCGTTCGGCAGCGCGAGCATTCTGCCGATCACCTGGATGTACATTCGTATGATGGGTGGCGCGGGCCTCAAGCGTGCTTCGCAGCTGGCGATCCTCAATGCCAACTACATCTCCCGTCGCCTCGAAGAGCACTACCCGGTTCTGTACACCGGCAGCAACGGTCTGGTGGCGCATGAGTGCATCCTCGACCTGCGCCCACTGAAAGACAGTAGCGGCATCAGCGTCGATGACGTCGCCAAGCGCCTGATCGACTTCGGTTTCCACGCGCCGACCATGTCGTTCCCGGTAGCCGGCACGCTGATGATCGAGCCGACCGAAAGCGAATCCAAGGAAGAACTGGACCGCTTCTGCGACGCCATGATCCGCATCCGCGAAGAAATCCGCGCAGTGGAAAACGGCACCCTGGACAAGGACGACAACCCGCTGAAAAACGCGCCGCACACCGCCAAGGAACTGGTCGGCGAGTGGTCTCACCCGTACAGCCGTGAGCAGGCGGTGTACCCGGTTGCGTCGTTGATCGAAGGCAAGTACTGGCCGCCGGTCGGTCGCGTCGACAACGTGTTCGGCGACCGCAACCTGGTCTGCGCCTGCCCGTCGATCGAAAGCTACGCTTAAACCAATGAGTGGGGCGCAATCATCCGCCCCACTCAAGAACACCGCAAATCTCCTGTAGGAGCTGCCGCAGGCTGCTCCTACGCACAGCATCTCCCGTGATACGCCTATAACAAGAAACCGGAGAACCACCATGTCGTTAAGCGTGTTCGACCTGTTCAAGATTGGCATCGGCCCCTCCAGCTCCCACACCGTCGGTCCGATGCGCGCCGCTGCGCGTTTCGTCGAAGGCCTGCGCCGTGAAGGGCTGCTGACGGCCACCACCTGCGTCAAGGTCGAGCTGTACGGCTCGCTCGGCGCCACCGGCAAAGGCCACGGCAGTGACAAGGCTGTGTTGCTGGGCCTGGAAGGTGAACACCCGGACACCGTGGATACGGAAACCGTCGCCGCGCGCCTGCAAGAAATCCGCAGCAACGGACGCTTGAACCTGCTCGGCGAACACAGCATTGCGTTCAACGAGAAAGAACACCTGGCGATGATTCGCAAACCGTTGGCGTATCACCCCAACGGCATGATTTTCCGCGCCTTCGACGCAGCGGGCCTGCAAGTCCGCAGCCGCGAGTACTACTCGGTCGGCGGCGGTTTTGTGGTCGATGAGGACGCCGCCGGCGCCGATCGCATCGTCGAAGACGCCACCCCCCTGACCTTTCCGTTCAAAAGTGCCAAGGATCTTCTCGGTCATTGCGTCAAATACGGGCTGTCGATCAGCCAGGTGATGCTGACCAACGAAAGCGCCTGGCGCCCGGAAGCGGAAACCCGCGCCGGCCTGCTGAACATCTGGCAAGTGATGCAGGACTGTGTCGCCGCCGGATGCCGTAATGAAGGCATCCTGCCCGGCGGGCTGAAGGTCAAGCGCCGGGCCGCCGCGCTGCATCGGCAGTTGTGCAAGAACCCGGAATCGTCGTTGCGCGACCCGCTGTCCGTGCTCGACTGGGTCAACCTGTACGCCCTGGCGGTCAATGAAGAAAACGCCAATGGCGGGCGCGTGGTCACCGCCCCCACCAACGGCGCGGCCGGGATCATTCCAGCGGTGTTGCACTACTACATACGCTTTATCCCGGGCTCCAATGACGACGGCGTGGTGCGATTCCTGCTGACCGCCGCAGCCATCGGCATTCTGTACAAGGAAAACGCCTCCATCTCCGGCGCCGAAGTCGGCTGCCAGGGCGAAGTCGGCGTTGCCTGCTCGATGGCCGCCGGTGCCTTGTGCGAAGTGCTTGGCGGCACTGTGCAACAAGTGGAGAA
Organism: Pseudomonas sp. P4_C4; assembly: GCF_056402055.1. Lineage (NCBI taxonomy): Bacteria > Pseudomonadati > Pseudomonadota > Gammaproteobacteria > Pseudomonadales > Pseudomonadaceae > Pseudomonas > Pseudomonas sp. P4_C4. Next base: position 29,318 of record NZ_JBFUID010000017.1, read on the forward strand.
CGCCGCGGAAATCGGCATGGAACACAACCTCGGACTGACCTGCGACCCGATTGGCGGGCTGGTGCAAGTGCCTTGCATCGAGCGCAACGCCATSGSCTCGGTCAAGGCCATCAATGCCGTGCGCATGGCCCTGCGCGGCGACGGGCAACACTTCGTTTCCCTCGACAAGGTCATTCGCACCATGCGCCAGACCGGCGCCGACATGAAAAGCAAATACAAGGAAACCGCCCGTGGCGGTTTGGCGGTCAACATTATCGAGTGCTGATGCGCGCTCATCTGCACCCTTCTTCAGGAGCTGAATATGTCCACCGAACAACTGTTGAAAACCCCGTTGCACGCACTGCACATCGAACTCGGCGCGCGCATGGTGCCGTTCGCCGGCTACGACATGCCCGTCCAGTACCCGCTGGGCGTGATGAAAGAACACCAGCACACCCGCGACCAGGCCGGGCTGTTCGATGTCTCGCACATGGGCCAGATCCGCCTGACCGGCGCCAATGCCGCCAAGGCCTTGGAAACCCTGGTGCCGGTGGACATCATCGACCTGCCGGTGGGCATGCAGCGCTACGCGATGTTCACCAATGCGACCGGCGGCATTCTCGACGACCTGATGGTCGCCAACCTGGGCAACGACGAACTGTTCCTGGTGGTCAACGCCGCCTGCAAGGACCAGGACCTGGCCCACCTGCGCAAGCACATTGGCGACCAGTGCACGATCGAGCCGCTGTTCGAAGAGCGCGCCCTGCTCGCCCTGCAAGGCCCGGCTGCAGTGACCGTGCTGGCACGCCTGGCACCTACAGTTGCGAAGATGACCTTCATGCAGTTCGCCCGCGCGAAGCTGCTGGGCGTGGACTGCTTTGTCAGCCGTTCGGGTTACACCGGTGAAGACGGTTTCGAAATTTCCGTACCCGCCGCGAACGCCGAAGCCCTGGCTCGCGCACTGCTGGCTGAAGCTGAAGTGGCCGCCATCGGCCTTGGCGCCCGCGACTCCCTGCGCCTGGAAGCGGGTTTGTGCCTGTACGGCCACGACATGAACACCGACACCACCCCAATCGAGGCAAGCCTGCTGTGGGCGATCTCCAAGCCACGTCGCACTGATGGCGCACGGGCCGGTGGCTTCCCTGGCGCCGAAACCGTATTCGCCCAGCAACAGGCAGGCGTGAACCGCAAACGTGTAGGTTTGTTACCACAGGAACGTACACCCGTGCGTGAAGGCGCCGAGATCGTCAACGAAGCCGGCGACATCATCGGTAGCGTCTGCAGCGGCGGTTTCGGGCCAACCCTGGGCGGGCCGCTGGCCATGGGTTATGTCGACAGCGCTTATATCGCACTGGACACACCGGTTTGGGCGATCGTTCGTGGGAAAAAGGTGCCTTTGCTTGTAAGCAAAATGCCATTTGTTCCACAACGCTACTATCGCGGCTGATTGAATGTTCCTATAAGTAACGCGGTTGCGTTAACGGTGCACTAATGTGTAACGCAACCGCCATATAACAGTGCATCGTTTGGCTATAAGCTTCGATTATGAACTTTGCTTATAACGATCGAAAACAACTGAACAAGACCAGGGAATAAGCCCCCGCTAGTGGACTTACTTTGCCATCAACCTGAGGAAATACGGGGCCTTCACAGGGCTTGTTTTTTCTCCCGTAGTTGGCGTAGAGTTTGTTCACTGTGTTTGCATGGGTCGCTTGGAATCGTGACCTGGGCAGTAGCCTACAAGTTAGCTACATCCCGTTCGACGTCTTCTTACTCTCCTGCAACCAGCCCCAGTACTCTTTCACAAGAAGGAGGCTGTCATTAATTTTTTGCGTCAAAGGAAATAAGAAATGTCCCAACGTCAGAGCGGTACCGTCAAGTGGTTTAACGACGAGAAAGGTTTTGGTTTTATCACTCCTGAAAGCGGTCCGGATCTGTTCGTGCATTTCCGCGCCATCCAGGGCAACGGCTTCAAGAGCCTGAAAGAAGGCCAGAAAGTGACTTTCATCGCCGTGCAGGGCCAGAAAGGCATGCAGGCTGACGAAGTACAAGCGGAAGGTTAATCTTCTGTAACGAAAAAGCCCCTGATGCTGACATCAGGGGCTTTTTTGTGCACGTAAATCCGTAAAATGGCTTCTTTTTTCGCCGAGAGCCTGCCATGTCGAAACACCTGCTTACTCCCCAGGGCGACTTTCCTGCCGCTGGCCTGGGTCGTCGCCTGGCAGCCATGTTCTATGATTTCCTGCTGTGTACCGCCCTGCTGATCGTCACCAGCGGCATCTACAAGATGATCCAGATGGCGATCATCGGCGAAGAAAGGATGCGCACCCTGACCGAAGCGGGTGCGCTGGACGGCGATCCCCTGCTCTCGACGGTGCTGTTGTTCGTACTGTTCGGCTTCTTCGCCAAATTCTGGACCTGGTCCGGTCAGACGCTGGGCATGCAGGTCTGGTGCATCCGCGTGCAGAACGCCGATGGCTCATCCATCAGCCTGTGGCAGGCGTTGCTGCGCTTTGTCGTGTCGCTTGCTTCGGTGCTGTGTGTTGGTCTGGGATTCTTCTGGTCGTTGTTCGACAAACAGAAACGCAGCTGGCATGACATGTATTCCAATACCGAACTGGTGCGGATTCCGAAGAAGACCAAGTAACGCCCACAAAAAAGATCGCAGCCTTCGGCAGCTCCTACAGGGTTTCATTTACACCTGTAGGAGCTGCCGAAGGCTGCGATCTTTTGCTTTCTGGCTTTTAAGCGTTACCGGCCAGCTTCATCCGCGCCGCCTGGGTGAAATCGAGCATGCGCTTGAGCGGGCGGATCGCCTGAGGGATCAGCGCCGGGTCGACAAAGATTTCGTTCGCCCCTTCCTTCAACGCCTTGAGCGTGCGCTCAAGGGTGTTCATGGCCATCCACGGGCAATGCGCACAACTGCGGCACGCCGCGCCGTTACCTGCCGTCGGGGCTTCGATAAAGACCTTGTCCGGGCACAGCTGCTGCATCTTGTAGAAGATGCCGCGGTCGGTCGCCACGATCAGCGTCTTGTTCGGCAGGCTCTGTGCCGCCGCGATCAACTGACTGGTGGAGCCCACGGCATCGGCCAGTTCAATCACCGATGTCGGCGACTCCGGGTGCACCAGGATCGCAGCATCCGGGTACAGCGCCTTCATGTCTTCAAGCTGCTTGGACTTGAACTCTTCGTGAACGATGCAGGCACCGTCCCACAGCAGCATGTCAGCACCGGTCTGGCGCTGGATGTAGGTCCCCAGGTGCTTGTCCGGGCCCCAGATGATGGTCTCGCCGTTGTCCATCAGGCTTTCGACGATTTCCAGCGCACAGCTTGAGGTCACCACCCAATCCGCTCGGGCCTTTACCGCAGCCGAAGTGTTGGCGTACACCACCACCGTGCGTTCCGGGTGTTGATCGCAGAACGCGGAAAATTCGTCCACCGGGCAACCCAGGTCGAGCGAACAGGTCGCTTCGAGCGTCGGCATCAGCACGCGTTTTTCGGGGTTGAGGATCTTGGCGGTCTCACCCATGAACTTCACGCCGGCGACGACCACGGTCTTGGCCGGATGGGCGTTGCCGAAACGGGCCATCTCCAGCGAGTCGGAGACACAGCCGCCCGTCTCTTCGGCCAGCGCCTGAATGACAGGGTCACAATAGAAGTGGGCCACCAGCACCGCGTCCTGAGCCTTGAGCTCGGCAGCGATGGCGGCACGGTAATAAGCCTCTTCATCGGCGGTCAGCGGCTTGGGCTGCTTGGCGTCGAGGTGGGCTTGAACCAGAAGGCGTTCGGAAATTTGCGTCATGTTCGCAAGACCTGCAGGCGCATTCGCGCGAAAGTCGAGTATACACCCGGCTCCGGACCCTACAGGGTACCGCCGGGAAAGTGAGTATTCATCAGGCACGGACAGCGTTGAAGCTGCGCAAGGCTACAGAATATCCGACGGATGCAAAAGATGATTCTGACCTGCGTCATGCGCAGCAGCCCGCAGCGAGGCTGACTTGAATCGCGGGCAAAAAAAAACCCGGAAATCCTCACTTGCGTGGGCCTTCCGGATTTTCTAAACCGCCAAAAATGGTGGGTCGTGTGGGATTCGAACCTACGACCAATTGGTTAAAAGCCAACTGCTCTACCAACTGAGCTAACGACCCGCTGTGTGGTGGCGCGTATAATACTGATTTTTAAGGACTATTCAACACCTATTTTGAAATAAATCAAAAATAAGGGGTTGGATCGCTGATTCCGGCCGCCGCAAAGCCTTCTGCACGCAGTCGGCAGCTGTCGCACTTGCCGCAGGCACGACCGTTATCGTCGGCCTGATAGCAGGAAACGGTCAGACCATAATCCACGCCAAGCTTAACGCCGGCCTGGACGATCTGCGCCTTGCTGAGGTTTTGCAGCGGTGCCTGGATGCGGAAGCCATTGCCTTCCACGCCGGCCTTGGTTGCCAGGTTGGCCATGCGCTCGAACGATTCGATGAACTCGGGACGGCAGTCCGGGTAACCGGAGTAATCCACCGCATTGACACCGATGAAGATGTCACGTGCGCCGAGTACTTCAGCCCAGCCCAGGGCCAGGGACAGGAACACCGTGTTACGCGCAGGCACGTAAGTCACCGGAATGCCCTCACCCAACTCTTCCGGAATATCGATGCTGCTGTCGGTCAGCGCCGAGCCGCCCATGCCGTTCAGGTTCAGACCGATCACCTTGTGCTCGACCACACCCAGGTCCCGCGCCACACGCTCGGCGGCGTGCAGTTCGGCGTGAGAGCRCTGACCGTAGTCAAAGCTCATGGTGTAGCAGCTGTAGCCTTCGGCGCGCGCCATGGCCACGACGGTCGCCGAGTCCAGGCCACCGGACAGCAGGATGACCGCACGTTTTTCAGCAGTGTTCAGTTGTTCAGTCATTTCAGCGCCCCGGCTCGTCATTCCATAGATATTTATGCAGCTGCAATTGCAAACGCACTGGCAGATTGTCCGCCACCACCCAGTCCGCCAGGTCCCGGGCATTGAGATCATGGTGACTTGGCGAGAACAGGACTTCGCCGGCACGCAGGTTAAGACCGTACTGGATCAGCTTGGAAACGGACCAGTCATAGTCCTCCCGCGAGCAGATGACAAACTTCACCTGATCGTTGGGCGTGAGCAGCTCAATGTTTTCGTAGCGATTGCGGTGTGCTTCCTTCGAACCCGGGGTTTTCAGATCGACAACGCGACTGACCCGGGAATCTACTGCCGAGATATCGATAGAGCCACTGGTTTCCAGTGACACTTCGTAACCGGCGTCACACAGGCGCTTGAGCAAGGGAATGGCGTTGGGTTGCGCCAGCGGCTCGCCGCCCGTGACACAGACGTATCGCGGACGAAAACCGGCGACCTGCTCGAGGATATCGTCGAGGGTGCGGATGGTCCCACCGGTGAACGCGTAGGCGCTGTCGCAGTATTGGCAACGCAACGGACAACCGGTCAGGCGCACAAAAACAGTGGGCAGCCCGGCAGTCCGAGTCTCACCCTGCAACGAGTAGAAAACTTCGGTGATTCTCAATGTGTCTTGCATAGTCGCCACGGGCGTAACAGCTAAACAGGCTGTCCGCCTCCGTCAGGCACTTCAAGGAACCCCGGCAATGCGCAGATCCCAAAAAGCGTGTTTCAGAAAAAGGGTGTGAATTCTAACGAAAAAACCCGCGACAAGCGCGGGTTTCTTTGAAGCGGGTCAAGCAGGCTTACATTTTTTGCAGATCGCGCTGGGCCAATTGAGCAGCGGAAGTACCCGGATATTGGGAAACCACCTGCTGCAAAATGCCCTTGACCCGGTCGGTATGACCCAGGCGACGCTCTACATCAGCGAGCTTGTACAGCGAGTCCGGCACTTTGGCGTGCTTGGGATACAGCTGCGAAACCTTGGCAAATGCCTGACCTGCACCTTGCAGATCGCCCTTGGCCAGGTTCACTTCGCCCAACCAGTACTGGGCATTGCCCGCATACTGGCTGTTCGGGTATTTGCGCAGGAATGCGGCGAAAGCCTGGCTGGCCTTGTCGAAATCCTTGGCCTTGATCAGGTCGAAGGCAGCATCGTAATAGAGCTTTTCCTTCGCCGGATCTGCCGGCTCGCCACCTGCGGCAGGTGCTTGAGCGGCGGCTGCGCCAGCTGCCGCACCTGCGGCTGCACCGGGGGCATTCAAATCACCACCGGTGGAAGAATTCTGAGGATTCGCGGCTGGTGCAACGCCGGTTCCTATGCGCCGATCAAGATCCTGGTATCGCTCCAGGTTTTCCTGCTTCATGCGCGCTACATCATTTTGCAGAACTTCAATCGCACCTTGCTGGCGCTCGATCTGTTGCTGCATTGATTGCAGTTGGTTGAACAGCTCGCCCTGTGCCGAGACAGGGGCCGAAACCCCTCCCCCGGCATAGGCGCCGTTCGTACCGTAACCCGCAGGCGGATAACTGTTCCCGCTATTGTTATAGCCGGAGTTGTCCTCGACCACAGGAACCGCAGCCCACACCGCAAACGGTGCGAGGCTGAGAGCCAAAACAGTTACAGCACGACGGCACGTTCGCATGACGAATTACTTACGCAGTTCGACGCGACGGTTTTGAGCCCAGGACTGCTCGTCGTTGCCGGTAGCAACTGGACGCTCTTCGCCGTAGGAAACCAGTTCCAGCTGAGCTGGGGAAACGCCTTGCAGTACCAGGTAGCGCTGAACGGCTTTCGCACGACGCTCGCCCAGAGCCATGTTGTACTCACGAGTACCACGTTCGTCGGTGTTGCCTTCCAGAACAACGCGAGCGCCGTTTGCTTTCAGGTCTTTGGCGTGAACGTCCAGAGCGCGCATGGCTTCTGGCTTCAGGTCCGAACTGTCGTATTCGAAGTAGAAAGTGGTGATAGCGCGCAGTGCAGCTTCTTCGCTCAGGGAGCCGTCAACTGCACCAGTGTTTGCGCCGTAACCAGCGTTTGGATCTACCGCGCCTTCACCGGCATTGTCGCCGCCTTTGGACGAGCAACCTACAGCTACAGCCATGGCCAGTGCCAGCGCAGCAAATTTACCAAACTTCAGCATTTCCATCGTGAAACTCCTAATGAACCCCAGTGTGTTAAGTACAACGTATAGCGCCGCGTCAGTTCAGGTAAGGGGACCAGGAAGGTTCTCTGACTTCGCCTTGTGCGGTAGGAAGCGGGAGCCTTACGCGTCCATTGATGGACACGAGCATCAAGACTCCCCGGCCCTGCTGGCGGGTGGCGTAGATTACCATGGTGCCGTTGGGCGCGACAGTAGGCGACTCGTCCAGAGTGCTATCAGTGAGGATTTTTACACTACCGCGCTGCAAATCCTGGGCCGCCACCTTGAAATTGGTGAAGCCATCCTGACGGTGAATCATGACAAGCGTCTTTTCATCAGCCGACAGTTTAGGGTTGGCGTTGTAGTTACCGACGAAAGTCACGCGTTCGGCACCGCCACCACCGGCACTGGTCTTGTAGATCTGCGGCTTGCCGCCACGGTCGGACGTGAAGTAGATGGTCGAGCCATCCTTGCCCCAGAACGGTTCGGTGTTGATGCCAGGACCGTTGGTAACGCGGCTGATCTGACGCGAACCCAGGTTCATCACATAGATGTCCGGGTTGCCGTCTTTGGACAGCACGAACGCCAGGCGATTGCCGTCCGGCGACCAGGCTGGCGCGCCGTTCAGGCCTTCGAAGTTGGTGATCTGCTCACGGCGACCGGTGTCGATGTTCTGCATGAAGATGCGTGGACGCTTCTGCTCGAAGGAGACATAGGCGATGCGCTTGCCATCCGGTGCGAAACGCGGCGACAGGATCGGCTCGCGCGATTGCAGCAGGGTTACGGCGCGGGCACCGTCGTAGTCCGAACGTTGCAGGGTGTAGCGAGTGTTGTTCTCGGAGAAACGCTCGGCCGTTACGTACAGCAGGCGAGTCGAGAAGGCACCCTTGATACCCGTGAGTTTTTCGAACGACTGGTCAGAGATGTAGTGCGCCATGTCGCGTAACTGATCGACGCCGCCCGACACGCTGCCGGTCAGCACTTGCTGCTCCGTGGCGACGTTGAACAGTGCGTATTGCACCTGCAGGCGACCGCCCGCCGGCACAATGCTGCCGACCATGACGTACTGGGCACCCAGCGCCTTGAAGTCACGGAAGATGATTTCGCTGGCCTGGCTCGGCTGGCTGATCATGTTCTGCTTTGGAAGCGGCGAGTAGTAACCCGAGTTGCGCAGGTCGTTACCGATGATTTCCGCCATGTCGTCCGGCAGCACGCTACCGCCCTGGAAGCCGAACGGTACTACGGCGATCGGGGTCGCCCGATCGCTGCCACTGGTAACCAGAATGTTTTTCTCATCTGCCATCGCCATCCCTGCCATGCAGCAGATAACGACCAGCATTCCTCGAAGAAGGTTTCTCACAAGGCTAGATCCTCAGGTGTGAATGTCATCTTGAATGAACGATACGGAGCGAAATCACTCGGCTTCATTCCCTGCATTTCTGTCAAACGTCCAATATTCTTCACCGCTGCAACAGCCGAGGCGTCAAACGGACCGTCGCCACTGGACTTGGACACGCTGACCGAAGTCACCGTACCGTCCGGCAACATGCCGATTTGCAATACGACCGTCATGCCTTTGCGTGCCGAAGGTGGACGAGCCCAGCCTTCCGCTGCACGCGCACGAATCAGGTCATCGAAACTGCCGGCGACTTCGTCGCCCTGCTCATCGGCCAACGCCTGCTGACGCTGCGGCGTGTCGGAAAGCAAATCTGCCAGGGCCTGGGCCTTTTTGTCTTCGGCGGATTTACGTGCCGCGTCCTGCGATTTCTTCTTCGCAGCATCGGCAGTAGCTTTCTTCTTCGCTTCCTCGGCGACTTTCTTCTTCGCCTCTTCAGCTTCAGCTTTCTTCTTGGCGTCTTCCGCGGCTTTCTTCTTCGCGTCTTCGACGATCTTTTTCTTGGCTTCTTCAGCTGCCGCTTTCTTGGCCTCTTCTTCTGCAGCTTTCTTGGCTTCTTCTTCAGCTTTCTTCTTGGCTATATCAGCCAATTGTTTCTCTTCTGCCTTCTTGGCTTCCGCGGTTTTCTTCGCATCGTCGGCTTTTTTGGCTTCATCAGCCTTTTTCGCCTCGTCCGCTTTCTTCGCCTCGTCGGCCTTCTTGGCTTCTTCGGCCTTTTGAGCCGCCTCTTCTTTCTTTTGTTCCGCAGCCTTCACCGCTTCCTGCTCGACCTTTTTCTGTTCCATCTGCTCGACTTCGGTCTGACGCGCAGCAGATTTCTGCGCCTCACCGGCAATCTTCTGATTGGTCTGGGTGGTCGCCCGACTTTTCGATTTCAGCTGGTACAAGGTCGCCTGGACAATCGGCTTGGCCGGCGGCAGTTCCGGGGTAAAGGCAAAGCTGACGAACAGCATGCCGAACACCAGCACGTGCAAGCCAATCGCCCAGACACTAGGCCAGAAGTAGCTTTCCGAGGCGGACGGCTCTCGCTGTTGCTGCATCAGGGCGCCTCGGTAATCAAGCCAACATTACCGACCCCGGCCTTCTGCAACCCGCCCATGGCCCCCATGACGGAGCCGTAATCGACACTCTTGTCGCCGCGGATGAAGACCTGGGTACGCTTGCCGCCTTCGTTGCCGACGCGAATGATCTTGGTCACCGCGTCAGTCATCTGCGGCAGGGTCATGGCCCGATCCTGCTGCTTTTCGGTGTCGACTTCGCTGCCAAGGTTCCAGTAGTAGGTCTTGTCGGATTTGATGGAAATGGTCAGGACCTGGGTGTTGTTGTCCTGCGGCAAGGCTTCGCTGGAAACCTTGGGCAGATCAACTTTCACGCCCTGATTGAGCATCGGCGCGGTCACCATGAAGATCACCAGCAGCACCAACATCACGTCGATGTAAGGCACCACGTTCATCTCGGCGACCGGCTTGCGCTTTTTGCGAGCTCGAGCGATTAAAGCCATTGGAAATTACCTGCTTATTCTTCGCTGGTGTGCACTTTGCGGTGCAGGATCGCCTGGAACTCGTCGGCGAAGGTGTAGTAGCGGCCCAGCAGGGTTTCACTGCGAGCAGCAAAACGGTTGTAAGCGATAACGGCTGGAATGGCGGCGAACAGACCGATCGCGGTGGCGATCAGTGCTTCGGCGATACCCGGGGCCACAGTGGCCAGGGTCGCTTGTTGGGCGGTCGCCAGACCGCGGAAGGAGTTCATGATGCCCCAGACCGTACCGAACAGACCGATGTACGGGCTGACGGAACCAACGGTGGCCAGGAAGGGCAGGCTCTGCTCGAGCTTTTCTTCTTCGCGGGAAATGGCAACGCGCATGGCACGCGCCACGCCTTCCATGACCGCTTCCGGGTCAACGCCTGACTGCTGGCGCAGACGGGAGAATTCCTTGAAACCGGCCCGGAAGATTTGCTCGACGCCCGAATCAGGGTCCGGATTGCTGCCGGCCTGACGGTACAGCTTGGACAGGTCGATACCTGACCAGAAGCGCTCTTCGAAGCTCTCCAGGGCACGTCGACCGGCGCGCAGCAGGTTGCTGCGCTGAAAGATCATGATCCATGAGGTCACCGATGCGGCTACCAGGATCAGCATTACCAGTTGCACCACGATACTGGCATTGCTGACCAAGCTCCACATGGAGGAATGGTCGACGACGTTAGCTTCCACGCTTTATCTCCTGCTTTGAGTGTGTACCCGCGCCGCTCACGTCGGCAAAGGCCGCTCGTAGAGCTTCGGGAATGGCCCGGGGTTTCAAACTTTCAGTGCGCACACAGGCCACCAGAAACTGCCCTTCGCAGAGCAGTGCATTATCCGTTGCCCGCCTGACCTGTTGCTTGAAGCGCAGGCTGGCACGGTTCAATTCGATTACTTCAGCGCTTACCAGCAGTTCGTCATCCAGTCGCGCCGGCGCGTGGTAGCGCGCTTCGCTGGAATGCACGACGAACAACAGGTCCTCCCCGGCAAGCTGCGATTGGGCAAAGCCCAGATCTCGTAGCCGCTCGGTTCGAGCCCGTTCCATAAACTTGAGGTAATTAACGTAATACACGATGCCCCCCGCATCGGTGTCCTCGTAATAAACGCGACAACGATGTGCGAAAGGCTCAAGCCCGTTTTGCGCGCGCATACTCTAGTGCTTACTCCTCAGGTTGCCAATCCGGCATGGCAACTGTTTTTCATTGTTCTGCGGCTTTCACGTGAAAGTACGGTCCTGGGACCCTACATTGCCCGAAAAAATCAGCACGCAATGTTAATTAATCGTCAGCGGCATCGAGAAACTCGTCTACCACGGGCATTTCGCCCAATCGTGACGGAATGTTTAAACCGAAATGCAGGTAGGCATGCCGCGTCACCACTCGCCCCCGTGGCGTGCGCATGATGTAGCCCTGCTGGATCAGATAGGGCTCCAGCACATCTTCAATGGTGTGACGTTCTTCGCTGATGGCGGCAGCCAGGCTGTCGACCCCGACTGGCCCGCCGTCGAACTTCTCGATCATGGTCAACAACAGACGCCGGTCCTGATGGTCGAAGCCACGCTCGTCGACATCCAGCAGGTTCAGCGCCAGGTCGGCAATCGGCTTGGTGATGTGGCCTTTGGCGCGAACCTCGGCGAAATCGCGCACCCGGCGCAACAAACGGTTAGCGATTCGTGGAGTGCCACGGGCACGGCGGGCGATTTCGAAAGCACCTTCCGGGTCCAGCGGCAAACCAAGGATGCTTGCCGAGCGACTGACAATTGTCGACAGGTCGGCGTTGTTGTAGAACTCCAGGCGCTGGACGATCCCGAAACGGTCTCGCAACGGGTTGGTCAGCATCCCCGCCCGCGTCGTTGCGCCGACCAGGGTGAACGGCGGCAGATCCAGCTTGATCGAACGCGCGGCCGGGCCTTCGCCGATCATGATGTCGAGCTGGAAATCCTCCATGGCCGGGTACAGCACCTCTTCAACGATAGGCGACAGGCGATGGATTTCATCGATGAACAGCACATCGTGAGGCTCAAGGTTGGTCAACAGCGCCGCCAGGTCACCAGGTCGCTCCAGCACCGGCCCCGAGGTGCTCTTGATCGACACGCCCATTTCCTGGGCGATGATGTTGGCGAGGGTGGTCTTGCCCAGGCCGGGCGGCCCGAAGATCAGCGTGTGATCCAGGGATTCGTTACGACCGCGAGCAGCCTGAATGAACAACTCCATCTGCTCGCGAACGGTCGGCTGGCCAATGTATTCGGCCAGGCTGACCGGGCGAATGGCACGGTCCTGGACTTCTTCGCGCTCACGCGGGCTGTGCGTGGCAGCGATCAGACGATCAGCTTCAATCACTTAGATCATTCCCTTCAAGGCGCGGCGGATCATGTCTTCACTGCTCAAATCTTTCTCCTTGATCGCAGACACCGCCTTGCTCGCTTCCTGGGGCTTGTAGCCGAGGGAAATCAAGGCGCTGACGGCGTCAGTCTCTGCAGTGTTCACCGGGGCCGGTCCATCCGGCTGGTTCGGCACCAGGGCGAACATGGCCGGTACGGTTTCCCAGGCCTTGAAGCGATCCTTGAGTTCCACCAGCAAGCGTTCGGCGGTTTTCTTGCCGACGCCCGGGACCTTGGTCAGCGCCGACGTGTCCTGGGACTGTACGCAACGAACCAGTTCGTCGACCTCCAGGCTCGACATCAAGGCCAGCGCCAGTTTCGGCCCGACACCATTGAGGCGGATCAACTCGCGAAAAAAGTCGCGCTCACGCTTGCCGACAAAACCATAGAGCAACTGTGCGTCTTCGCGCACGACCAAATGGGTGTGCAAGGTCAGCGGTTCACCGACCGACGGCAAGCGGTAAAGGGTCGTCATGGGCACTTCAAGTTCATAGCCCAGGCCATTTACATCCAGAATCAGATGCGGAGGCTGCTTCTCAGCCAGGGTGCCGCGCAAACGTCCAATCACGTTACAAATCCTTGAGCGTTGGCCAGCTCTGGGCCAGCGACTGATAGAGCGAGGGAATGCCGCCGACAACCCAGGCGAAACACCCCACTCCATAAAAATGATTGCTGATGCTATCAGAGACGCAGGCGCCCGCCACGACTGCGTGCTGCGCCCAGACCATGGGGCAACAGGCTGGAGCGGGTATGAGCATGGCAGATGGCGATGGCCAGGGCGTCCGAAGCATCGATCTGCGGTTTACTGGTCAGCTTGAGCATGTGCATGACCATCATCTGCACCTGCTCCTTATTGGCCGCGCCGGTGCCTACGACCGCCTGCTTGACCTGGGTTGCGGTGTATTCGGCAATTTCCAGGCTTTCCTCGGCACCTGCCACGATCGCGGCGCCACGGGCCTGCCCCAGTTTCAGGGCGGAATCGGCGTTACGGGCCATGAACACCTTTTCGATCCCCATGGTCACCGGATGGTAAGTCTGAATGATCTCCCGCACCCCGCGATAAACAATCTGCAGTCGCTCATGCAGCTCGCCGGCACCGGTACGAATGCAGCCGGAAGCCACATACTCGCAGCCACGGCCGGTATCGCGAACCACACCATAACCGGTGATGCGCGAACCGGGGTCGATACCAAGAATTAAAGTCATAACGCCTGCAGGCTTTGAATGTAGGAGCGAGCTTGCTCGCGATGGACGTCAACGATAACGCGGCTGACTTGAATGAACGCCGCTCTCAGGTTTTTCGTCGGAGCGCCGCCCGGAGCGAGCTCGCTCCTACAAAAGGCAAATCAACCGAGCTGTGCAGCCACCGACTCCGGGATATCCGCGTTGGAATAGACGTTTTGCACGTCATCCAGGTCCTCGAGCATGTCGATCAGCTTGAGGACTTTCTCGGCGCCTTCCAGATCGAGTTCGGCGCTGGTGGTCGGCAACATGACGATTTCCGCGTCGTCACCTTTGAAACCCGCCGCTTCCAGTGCGTTACGCACGGAATAGAACCCGGCAAACGAGGTGAAAACGTCGATCGAACCGTCTTCGTTGGTCACCACGTCATCAGCGTCAGCTTCCATGGCCGCTTCCATCAGTGCGTCTTCGTCAACGCCAGCCGCGAAGGAGATCTGCCCCTTGCGTTCGAACAGATAGGCCACCGAACCGTCAGTCCCCAGGTTACCACCGCACTTGCTGAACGCATGGCGAACAGCGGCTGCGGTGCGATTACGGTTGTCGGTCATGCATTCGACCATCACCGCCACGCCGCCCGGGCCGTAACCTTCGTAGGTCAGCTCGACCATGTCGTCGGTATCGGCGGCACCGGCACCACGGGCGACTGCCCGATCGATGATGTCGCGACTCATGTTCGCGCCAAGGGCCTTGTCCAACGCCAGGCGCAGACGCGGGTTGGAACCTGGATCACCGCCGCCCTGGCGGGCCGCGACAGTCAGCTCACGAATCCACTTGGTGAAAATCTTGCCTTTTTTGGCATCCTGACGTTCTTTGCGGTGCTTGATGTTCGCCCACTTGGAATGACCTGCCATAACTCGCTCCGAATTCTCTTTGAAACATTGCCCGCTGCGCTGTATTGCGCCGGCCGGCAAACAAAAATCTTGAACAGCTCTATCTATAAAGAAAGGGCGCATCCACAGATGCGCCCTTCAGGTCAGCCTTACTCGGCCTTAGGCGTTTCGCGCAGACGAATGTGCAGTTCGCGCAATGCCTTGGCATCCACCTGGCCCGGTGCCTGAGTCATGACGTCTGCCGCGCTCTGGGTTTTCGGGAAGGCGATCACTTCACGGATCGACTGGGCGCCGGTCATCAGCATCACCAGACGGTCCAGGCCGAAGGCCAGACCACCGTGCGGCGGTGCACCGTATTTCAGGGCATCGAGCAGGAAGCCGAATTTCTCTTCCTGTTCCGCTTCGTTGATGCCCAGCAGACGGAACACCGACTGCTGCATCTCTTTACGGTGGATACGGATCGAACCGCCACCCAGCTCGGTACCATTCAATACCATGTCGTAGGCACGGGACAGAGCGCCAGCCGGGTTGGCTTCCAGCTCTTGCGGGGTGCACTTCGGTGCGGTGAACGGGTGGTGCAAGGCGGTGAAGCTGCCGTCGTCGTTTTCTTCGAACATCGGGAAGTCGACGACCCACATTGGCGCCCACTTGCAGGTCAGCAGGTCCAGGTCGTGGCCCAGCTTGATCCGCAGTGCGCCCAGGGCTTCGCTGACGATCTTCGCCTTGTCGGCGCCGAAGAACACGATATCGCCGTCGACCGCACCGACGCGATCGAGGATCACGTTGAGGTTGGCCTCAGGGATGTTTTTCACGATCGGCGATTGCAGACCGTCAACACCGGCAGCGCGCTCGTTGACCTTGATGTACGCCAGGCCCTTGGCACCGTAGATACCGACAAACTTGGTGTAATCGTCGATCTGCTTGCGCGGCATGCTTGCCCCGCCAGGTACGCGCAAGGCGGCGATTCGGCATTTCGGGTCGTTGGCCGGGCCGCTGAACACCTTGAAGTCGACTTCCTTGAGCTGATCGGCCACGTCCACCAGTTCCAGCGGGTTACGCAGGTCTGGCTTGTCGGAACCGTAGCGGCGCATGGCTTCTTCGAAGGTCATGTGCGGGAAATCGCCGAATTCCAGATCCAGCACTTCCTTGAACAGGTTGCGGATCATTTGCTCGGTCAGGCCCATGATCTCTTTTTCATCGAGGAAGCTGGTCTCGATGTCGATCTGGGTGAATTCCGGCTGACGGTCGGCCCGCAGGTCTTCGTCACGGAAGCACTTGGCGATCTGGTAGTAACGATCGAAGCCGGCCACCATCAGCAGTTGCTTGAACAGCTGCGGCGATTGCGGCAAGGCGAAGAACGAACCGGCGTGCGTGCGGCTCGGTACCAGGTAGTCACGCGCACCTTCAGGGGTGGCGCGGGTCAGGATCGGCGTTTCCACGTCAAGGAAGCCGTTCTCGTCCAGGAAGCGACGGATGCTGGTGGTCATGCGCGAACGCAGGCGCAGCTTCTCGGCCATTTCCGGGCGACGCAGGTCGAGGAAGCGATAGCGCAGGCGGGTTTCTTCGCCGACGTCGGAGAACTCGTTCAACGGGAACGGCGGCGTTTCCGATTCGTTCAGCACTTCCAGCTCGTAGCCCAGCACTTCGATCATGCCTGACGCCATGTTGGCGTTGGTCGCACCGGCCGGACGCAGGCGAACCTTGCCGGTGATCTTCACGACGTACTCGCTGCGCACGCGATCGGCTGCGGCGAAGGTTTCAGCGCGGTCCGGATCGAACACGACCTGGGCCAGACCATCACGATCACGGATATCGAGGAAAATCACCCCACCGTGGTCACGGCGACGATGGACCCATCCGCAAAGGGTAATTTTCTGGCCGTCCAGGCTTTCGTTCAGTTGGCCGCAATAATGGCTGCGCATCATGGTCGTGGTTTCACTTCTCGTAATTCGAAATTCGGTGGAGATCCTACAGCAGCCCCGCCTTTAAAAAAGTCGCCGGGTGATGCAAGAGCACGCGTGTCGTTCAACTCAGGTTCCAGACCTTAGTCAGCTTTGTCGCCGCCGGCCAGGTTCTTCTTGGAACCGGTCTTGAAATCGGTTTCGTACCAACCCGTGCCGCTGAGGCGGAAGCCCGGCATGGACAGCAACTTTTTAAGCTCTGGCGCCTGACAGGCAGGGCAGTCGACCAGCGGTGCATCGCTGATCTTTTGAATGGCTTCCAACTGATGACCACAGGAAGCACATTGATAATCGTACATCGGCATGGAGTTGTCTCGGCGATCAGATTGCTACCGCACACGCAGGGTTTTGCGGCAAAGAGCGGGATTATATCCATTAAATGCGGCCTGTGCAGCCGTAAGACTGCACAGACCGACACTCTGCAGCTTTCGTCGCCCAGGCTAGGGCGTGACGACGCCCCTCCCTTCCTTGAGGCTGTGCACGACGCAGACAACCCGCACCAATCCACTGAAGTTCCTTACCCCGCCGTGACGCAAGTGAACTTCGCGATCCACATGAGATAACAGACTACTGACCGAGCAACCATTGGCCCGGGCCATCGCCCCCAAAATATCCCAATAAACCTGTTCAAGCCGTAAACAGGTTGCGAAGCCATTCAATCGTACGGAGCGGGACAAGGGCTGGGCCAACCCCATATCGAACTCGCGAACAAACGGATCGACCCTTACATCCCTGTGCGAACCGTATCGCCCCTCTTCTTGCCGTTCATAAACCATAACGCTGACACTCCTTTGCCATCCTGGTTTCGTTAAGAACAACTGTCTGTCGACATATAAAAACGCAGGTGCAGAGGTATAGCCAGACGACTTCCCGACCTTCGACGTAGGACAAGCCAACAACTCTTGGCAGATCCTGGAAAACGCCCTACTCCGGACAATTTCCCACGCAGTGAAGTGACGCCCCCTTCAGAAACACAGGATTGAATGATGTAGGAAAGAAGAGCGCGAACACTAAGAAACACCCACTGAAAGATTTAGCCAATCGGCTGCATCGACCGATTACCCCCCTCCCTAAAGGTGACGAGCTTCATCCAACAGGCGCCCAACCTCTCTAGCAAGCCTGCCGTCGCATCACAGCCTTTGAACTTCGACCAACCCACGGCAAATTGCCTCAAACGAGCCGCCGGACGCCCTGATTTGAGTAGCCTGCGGCTTTGCTGTTAAATAGACAGCGTGTCGCCAGTGCCTATTTTTCCGGGTATGGCGCATAGGCTGATACCGGGCACGTGTCCAACGCCTCTTTATTATCTTGAAGCGAACCGTGCGCCATCAGCTCTTCCTTGTGAGCTGTCTTAACGTGAGTTAATTAAAATGTTGAAAATCGTCCATCTGTTGATAGGCGCAGCGGCCTTGCTGCTGTCCTTCATCCCTAGCCTGCAATCCGAAGCCTTACCTTACCTGCAACAACCTGACGCGCTGTACCTGGCCTTTTTCGGCCTGCTCAACCTCACGCTTGCACCTGTCATCCCTTACTGGAACAAAGGTCCACGCCACCAACTGCAAAACCTGGTCAGCGCCCTGCTGGTTCTGAGTGTGGTCCTGCAAACCCTGACGCTGATCGCACCGATGCCTGTCATCGCCGGTCAACCTGCCGTCTTGTTCAGCCTGGTCGCAGCCCTGATCGCTGTTGCCCTGCATCTGGGTATCAGCTTCTACAAATCGTCACCGGCCGCCGCCTCGCCAAGCTACGACA
This sequence comes from Pseudomonas sp. P4_C4, assembly GCF_056402055.1. Lineage (NCBI taxonomy): Bacteria > Pseudomonadati > Pseudomonadota > Gammaproteobacteria > Pseudomonadales > Pseudomonadaceae > Pseudomonas > Pseudomonas sp. P4_C4. The sequence continues at coordinate 47,434 of NZ_JBFUID010000017.1, forward strand.
TGAGCAACCGCGATACCGGCACCGTCAAATGGTTCAACACGTCCAAAGGCTTCGGTTTCATTTCCCGCGACTCCGGCGACGATATCTTCGTCCACTTTCGGGCCATTCGCGGTGAAGGTCACCGCGTCCTCGTAGAAGGCCAGCGCGTGGAGTTCTCTGTCATGAATCGTGACAAGGGCCTGCAAGCCGAAGATGTGATCGCCGCACTGCCACGTCGCTGATTCAAGGCGAAAAAAACCGCGCACAGCCGAGCTGTCCGCGGTTTTTTTATGCCTGCGTGTTGCTTAATAGTGCGGCGGCGGCGCTTCCTCCTCGAACGACTCGAACTGGCCGACCATTTCCTCCTGCCGCTTGAGCAGCGCAGCCATTTGCAGTTGCAGACGCTCGACCACCCGCTGCTGCGCGACCAGTACATCATTCAATGCCTGGATGGTGTCATCCTGAAAGGCCAGACGGCTTTCGAGATCGGTAACGCGTTCTTCCAGGATCATGGTTCAGCCCTCCAGAAACGTAAAATCATCGGTCAATATCAGGCGCAAACGTTCGCGAATGGCGGCGATTTGCTCCGAACTGTAGGATTTTGCCGGATGTTTACCCCAAACCGGCGCTGGCCAGGCGGCATCTTCGCGCTTGCGCACAATCACATGCATGTGCAACTGACTGACGACATTACCCAGCGCCGCAACATTCAATTTGTCCGCATTGAACGAGTCCTTGAGCGCTTGCGACAGCGCCGTCGTCTCCTGCCAAAGCTGCTGCTGGTCTGCGACATCCAACTGAAATATCTCACTGATAGCCTCACGACGAGGCACCAGGATGAACCAGGGATAGTTCGAATCATTGGACAGCAGCAACCGGCAGAGTGGAAAGTCCCCAATCGGTAACGTGTCTTGTTGAAGTCGTGGATCTAAAGCGAACACTGCGCGTACTCCCGCCGGGCCATCATTTTTCAGCTTAGCGCCCATCCTGACGGGACGGCGCGCCAAACGACCGGACGGCAGCATACCTGCGAACGGCGCATGCTTCACGACGAACCTGGCACAGAGGTCACGAGCGCCTGCGAAAAGCTGACACCCCGCCCCCGAATGAGACATTTTTCGCTGCTGCGCACCACTACAGAACCGATCAGCCGGCAAAAAACGCCGAAATGACTGATTAGCAACGAAGAGTTCGCGCCAGACAAGCGGTCAACAGGAATGAATTCATTACAAGGTTAAAAAATTTTTTGCACCAAAACCGCACAGTGGGTCTACGCTGAGTGCTTCGACATCCGCCTTCTACTCACTGGCGGGGTGAACCGGTAACATTTTTGTTTGTAAGGCAGTCGACCAGAAGGGTGCAACATGATGCCAGGCAAGGCGTCAAGCCCAAACTAAACGCGCTTGCCCCCCCGGTTTCATGAGGTTTTTACAGCGCCAGACAATCATTTTGAAAAAAGCTGCAACAAAATTCGAATTTGTGCACGCTTGTTGCATTCATACCCAACATCGCCTGATGTGACACCCGCTGGAAGCGGAGGCCCTCAGGCAAAAAAAACAGTGGCAAGGTAGCCCGATGGAGATTCAAACGTTTCACCAGGACTCTTTTTACCGGCGCCAAGACTCAGAAAACAGCATAAAAGCTGTCAGCCCTGTTGCGTCGGAGCGGAAAATTTGCGACATCTACCACGCTGTTTGCGACAGGGTCGTAAAGAAGGCGAAAGGTTAGATACGCAAGTATCGCCAACATTGTCGGCGTGATATAAGTTTGCGCCGACACAAAAAGAAAGAGCCGCCCAGATAATAAATCAGGTGGGACGGCAGTACTCTTCTAAAACCAAAGGAGCAAATCACGATGCGCGTGATGAAGTGGAGCATGATCGCACTGGCAGTTGCAGCAGCAGCCAGTACTCAGTTGGCAGTAGCCGCACCTTTCGTAAGCGACCAGGCCGAAGCCAAAGGTTTCGTTGAAGACAGCAAACTCGACTTGCTGGTTCGCAACTACTACTACAACCGTAACAAGAAAAACGGCGCAGTCGATGACAAAGACTGGACCCAGGGCATTCAGGGCATGTACAGCTCGGGCTACACCCAAGGTCTGATCGGTGTTGGCGTTGAAGCTTGGGGCCAACTGGCCATTAAGCTGGACGGTTCCGACAAATATGCAGGTTCCGGCAACATGTCCGTGGACTCTGATGGCGAAGTCAACAACAGCCAGGGCAAAGCCGGCGCTGCCGCCAAGTTCCGCATCTCCAAGACCGAGCTGAAAATCGGCGACATGCAGCCAAGCACCTCTCCGGTGTTCGCTGTAGGCGGTTCCCGTATCCTTCACCAGACTGCCAGCGGTATCCAGCTGCAGAGCAGCGAAGTTAAAGACCTCGACCTCGAAGCCGGTCACTTCTACTCGGCAACCAGCCAGGACCGCAACGCTCGTGACGGCGAACTGTTCGCTACTTACGCTGGCGTGACAGCCAACTCCATCGACTACTTCGGTGGCAAGTACGGCATTACCCCGGACCTGAGCGTATCGCTCTACGGTGCCAAGCTCGAAGACGTCTGGAACCAGTACTACGCCAACGCGAACTACACCCTCGCACTGGGCGGCGATAACTCGATCAACTTCGACGGTAACATCTACAACACCAAGGATACCGGTAACGCTAAAGCAGGCGACATCAGCAACACCGCCTACTCCCTGGCCGCTGCTTACTCGTTCCTGAAAGCACACACCCTGACCCTGGCGTTCCAGAAGGTCAACGGCGATACCCCGTTCGACTACATCGGTGTGGGTGACAACAACCGTGGTGGCGACTCGATCTTCCTCGCCAACTCCATTCAGTACTCTGACTTCAACGCCCCTGGCGAGAAGTCGGTACAAGCCCGTTACGACCTGAAAATGGCCGAGTACGGCGTACCTGGCCTGAGCTTCATGGTCCGTTACGTGAATGGTTGGAACATCGATGGTACCAACACTCCATCGAACAGCACCTACACCGGTCTGTACGGTGCAGACGGCAAACACCACGAAACCAACGTGGAAGCCAAGTACGTCGTTCAATCCGGCCCAGCCAAAGATCTGTCGTTCCGCATCCGTCAAGCATGGCACACCGCCAATGCTGACGAAGGCGAAGGCGATATCTCTGAGTTCCGCCTGATCACCGACTACCCGCTCAACATTCTGTAATCGCAGAAAGTTAGTTCGCGGTAATCAAAAAAAGGCCCATCTTCGATGGGCCTTTTTCGTTGTTTGCTGTACAACATTTAACCAAACAGACTCTGCAGTACATGCCTGACCAAGAAGTCAGGCACTAACCGCACACCTCTTACTGCACCGCCGACTCCTGAACCACGCGAATAACCCGCTGTGGAAATGGAATATCGATGCCGGCCTCTCTCAGACGATCACGGGACAGTTCGTTGAACATGAACATCACATCCCAATAATCCGCCGTCTTCACCCAGACACGCAGGGAGACAGTGATAGAACTGTCACCCAATGTCGAAATGACTGCCTGAGGTGCCGGGTCAATCAATACACGCGGATCCTTGGCCAGTTCCAGCAACACTTCTCGGGCTTTCTGCAAGTCCGCTTCGTAATCGACGCCTACATCAAACACCACTTTGCGGGTCGGCTGACGATTGGTGTTGGTGATAATGCCGTTCGACAGATTACCGTTGGGCACGATGATAGTTTTGTTGTCACCGGTGCGCAGTACGGTATGGAAAATCTGGATGCTGTCGACAGTACCGGCGACACCCTGAGCCTCGATCCAGTCACCGATACGAAACGGGCGGAACAACAGAATCAGCACGCCGCCGGCGAAGTTCGCCAAGCTGCCCTGCAAGGCCAAGCCAATGGCCAGGCCTGCCGCACCAATCGCCGCGACAAACGAAGTGGTTTCCACGCCGATCATCGAGGCCACGCTGACGATCAGCAGGATCTTGAGGATGATGTTTGCCAAGCTGCTGATAAAGCCTTGCAGCGCCAGGTCGGCATTACGCAATGCAATCAGGCCGCCGAGCTTTTTCGTGACCTTGTTGATCAGCCACCAGCCGATGGCCAGGGTGATGACCGCCAGCAGTACACGGCTGCCGTATTCCATGATCATCGGGATCCAGGTTTGGGATACCTTGACCAGATTGTCTACCTCGGCATTTAAGTCCATCTACTCTCTCCTGTTTCCGGCTACCCGGCATGCGTAAAAAAAGCGGCAGAAAGATCGAGCCGCGACGGGCTCAATCGTTTCTGCCGTTGCTTGGGCCTCCGACGTCGCAAACGCCAAGAGGTTCCCGCTTTCAAGGGTCAGTCGCGGAAGTTGTTGAACTGCAGTGGCATACCGAATTCCTTGGCCCGTAGCACCGCAATGGCTTCTTGCAGGTCGTCACGCTTCTTGCCGGTAATACGAACCTGCTCGCCCTGAATGGCAGCCTGGACCTTGAGCTTGGCATCTTTGACGTGAGCGACGATTTTCTTCGCCAGTTCCTTGTCGATACCTTCCTTGAGGACGGCTTCCTGTTTCATCAGCTTGCCCGACGCGAACGCGTCCTTGACTTCAAGGCACTGCACGTCGATTTTGCGCTTGACCAGCGCCAGCTTGAGGATCTCAATCATCGCTTCGAGCTGGAAATCCGCTTCCGCGGTCAGGTTGACGGTCAGGTCTTTTTCCTTGAACTCGAAGCTGCCTTTGCCTTTCAGGTCATAACGACGATCGAGTTCCTTGACGGCGTTCTCGACCGCGTTGGTGACTTCGTGTTTGTCCAGTTCGGATACCACGTCGAACGACGGCATGTAATCTCTCCAAATTTAAAGGCGCACTGATGGAGCACGCCTGGCTTGCGGTTAAAATCCGCGCTGATTATAACGGGTCTTTCCCATCATTCACTGTGAGCTGCCGATGCACGCCTTAAACAGAGCAAAAAGCTGATGTCTACCACCTGGCATGTTCTGGGCGCCGGCAGCCTCGGCACTTTATGGGCGACACGTCTGGCACGGACTGGAGTGCCGGTGAGGCTGATCCTGCGGGACACCGCGAGGCTGCAGGCCTATGAGGCGGTCGGTGGATTGACACTGGTGGAACACGGCGAGGCGCAACACTATGCCGTGCCCGCCGAGACAGCCGACAGCACCCAACCGATCAACCGCCTGCTGGTGGCGTGCAAGGCCTACGATACCGAAAGCGCGGTGGCCCGACTGGCGCCACGTCTGGCCCCAGGTGCCGAACTGATCCTGCTGCAAAATGGCCTGGGCAGTCAGGACGCGGTGGCGGCACAGGTGCCTCAGGCACGCTGCATCTATGCATCGAGCACCGAAGGCGCCTTCCGCGATGGCGATTGGCGCGTGGTGTTTGCCGGGCATGGCTTCACCTGGCTGGGGGATGCGAGCCATCCGGTGGCGCCGATCTGGCTCGATGACCTGAGCGCTGCCGGCATCCCCCACGAGTGGAGCACCGAAATCCTGACCAGGTTATGGCGCAAACTCGCCCTTAACTGTGCGATCAATCCGCTGACGGTGCTGCACGATTGCCGCAACGGCGGTTTGCAGCAACATCACTGCGAAGTCGCTACTCTGTGCGGCGAACTGGTGGAGTTGCTTGAGCGTTGTGGTCAGCCGGCAGCGGCCGAAAACCTGCAGCAGGAAGTCGAACGGGTGATTCACGCCACCGCAGACAACTACTCCTCGATGCATCAGGACGTCACAAACCAGCGCCGCACAGAAATCAGCTACCTGTTGGGCTACGCCTGCAAAGTGGCCGGGCGTCATCAATTGAACCTGCCTCACCTCAATCAGCTTGAGTCAAGGTTGATCGCTCGCCTGCAAAGCCTTGGATTGCCCAGTGACTGAGCAGCGGCTACGCTGGCCACTTGTTCCTTTTCAGCGATGAATCCGATGCCATTGCGCCAGCGCCTTGAAAACCTGCCCGTCGGCCAGAAACTGCTAGCCGCCCTGCTGGTACTGATGGTCACCGTCCTGCTGGTTGCCAACCTGACCTTTATCAGCGCCGCGTACTACATCTCCCAGGAAAGCATGGCACCCCAGGCCCTGCAGACCATCGGCCGGCTGATATCCAACCCGAGCCTGGCCTCCGAAGCCCTGGAGTCACCACAAAGCGCCGAGCGCCTGCTAAACGAACTCAACAGCTATTCGCCGTTGCGCGCGGCAGTCCTGTATGACGCAAAGGGCGAGCAATTGGCGCAATTGCAGCATGGCGACAACCTGGAACTGCCGAAGCGTTTCCGGCATATCGAAGACTGGCAGGCCACCGAGTTTCGCACCAATCAAGTCATCACCCTGCCCCGCCCCGGCACTGCACCAGGGCACCTGCTGTTGGTGGCCACGAGCGAACTGCCCGTGGCGTTCTACACCGGGACCCTGACGGCCAGCCTGGGCATTCTGATCTTCAGCGTGCTGCTGTGGCTGATCATTGCCCGCCAGATCAAGCGCCTGATTACCCGGCCGATCCACCAACTCGAAGAGTTGTCCCGGCAGGTAACCCGTGAAGAAAACTACGCACTGCGTGCTTCGCGAGGAAACCACGATGAAATCGGCAGCCTCGCCGAGGCGTTCAACACCATGCTTTCGCGAATCGAGGCCCGGGAGCAGCAACTCAAGCGGGCCCGGGACGACTCCCAGGCAGCCTACGACCAGGCCCAGGGTCTGGCGGAAGAAACCCGGCACACCAACCGCAAACTGGAGCTTGAAGTCCAGGTGCGCAGCAAGATCGAGAAAAAGCTCACCGGCTTCCAGAACTACCTCAACAGCATCATCGACTCCATGCCGTCGGCACTGATCGCCCTCGATGAACAGCTTTACGTGACGCAGTGGAACCAGGAAGCCAGCGCACTTTCCGGTACGCGCCTCGACGAAGCCCTGAACCAGCCCATCTTCCTCGCCTTCGAACCGCTCAAGCCGTTCTTGCCACAACTCAAGCAAACGGTCGAGCAGCATACGGTGGCCAAAATCGAACGTGTCACCTGGCTCAAGGATGACGAGCCCCGCCACTATGCCCTGACCTTTTATCCATTGATGGGCGGCGCCGGGCGTGGCGTAGTGATCCGGATCGACGACATCACCCAGCGCCTGTCCCTGGAAGAGATGATGGTACAGTCGGAGAAAATGCTTTCTGTTGGTGGCCTTGCCGCCGGCATGGCCCACGAAATCAACAACCCGCTGGGTGCAATCCTGCACAACGTGCAAAACATTCGCCGACGCCTGTCCCCCGATCTGCCGAAGAACCTTGAAGTGGCCGAACAGGCCGGCATCGAACTGACGACGGTCAATCAGTATCTGCAAAACCGCGAAGTGCCGCAGTTGCTCGACGGCATCCAGCAGGCCGGTGCCCGGGCCGCCAAAATCGTCACCCACATGCTCAGCTTCAGCCGTCGCAGCACCCGCCAGATGGCTCCGTGCGATCTGCCCGCCCTGATCGACCAAGCGGTGGAGATCGCCAGTAACGACTTCGACCTGGCGATCGGCTTCGATTTCAAGGGCCAGGCCATCATTCGCCAGTTCGATCCGGCGCTGGGCCCGGTCCCCGGCACCGCCAACGAACTGGAGCAAGTGCTGCTCAACCTGTTGAAAAACGCCGCGCAAGCCATTCACCAGCGTGAAGACGGCAGCGAGCCGGGACGGATCATTCTGCGCACCAGGCTGAATCCGCCGTGGGCGGAAATTCAGGTCGAGGACAATGGCATCGGCATGAGCGAAAGCGTGCGCAAACGGACCTTCGAACCGTTCTTCACCACCAAGGAGATCGGCCAGGGCACCGGACTTGGGCTGTCGGTGTCGTACTTCATCATCACCAACAACCACAAGGGGCAGATGGAAGTGCAATCGACCCTGGGCCAAGGCACGTGCTTCACCTTGCGCCTGCCCCTGGCGAGCACACCACCTGTCTCGCAACAACTCAATCTGCTATCGAGGTAACCATGGGCTTTCGTTTGTCGAAGATTTACACCCGCACTGGCGACAAAGGCGAGACCGGGCTGGGCGATGGCCGTCGCGTACCCAAGGATCACCCGCGGATCGAGGCCATTGGCGAAGTCGATACGCTGAACAGTCAGGTGGGCGTATTGCTGGCCGGATTGGCGGCGCAAACGCACACCTTTGCAGGCTTTCAGGAAGTGATCGATGTTTTGGCGCCTTGCCAGCACCGATTGTTCGACCTCGGTGGCGAACTGGCGATGCCGGTGTATCAGGCGTTGAATGCAGCGGAAATCGAACGCCTGGAAGCCGCGATCGATGTGTGGAATGAAGAGTTGGGACCGCTGGAAAATTTCATCTTGCCCGGCGGTTCGGCGCTGATTGCCCAGGCTCATGTCTGCCGCAGCCTTGCCCGCAGTGCCGAGCGGCGGTGTCAGCAATTGAATGCGATTGAGCCATTGGCCGGGGTTGGCCTGGCGTACATCAATCGGTTGTCGGATCTGTTGTTTGTGGCGGCGCGGCTGATTGCCAAGCGTCAGGGAATTGCCGAGATTCTTTGGCAGCCGGCGGCGAAGCCTGAGGTTTAGCCGGCGCCTGCAAGGTCCTCATCGCGAGCAAGCTCGCTCCCACAAGTTTTGTGAGCGCCACAAATCCACTGTGGGAGCGAGCTTGCTCGCGATGAGGCCAGTAGGTTCGCTAGAGAATCAACTCTCAGGCCAAAACGCCCGAATCCCCGCCACCCCCTGCGCACCCGCAGCCCAGGCTTTCTCGACCTCAGCCGGGCCAACACCTCCGAGCAGGAACACCGGCTTGCTGAATCCGTCGATCAGGCTCGATGCCTGCTCCCAACCCAACGGTTCGGCGCCAGGATGAGTCAGGGTAGGTTGAACCGGCGACAGGGTCACAAAGTCCACCCCCATCTGTTCGGCCAGCGCCAGCTCTTCAGCGTTATGGCACGAGGCCGCCAGCCAGCGCGACGCCGGTAGCGGTCGGCCAGCCGCTGCGTATTTGCGCAGCTGCGCCGAGGTAATGTGCCAACCCGCGGACGGGAAGTCGCCCAGCCATTCGAACGGCCCTTTGATCATCAACTGAGCCTTGCCGGCACACAGGCCCACCGCATCGACAGCCAGGTCGCGATATTTCGGATCGTAACCGTTCGGTGCGCGCAACTGGATCAGCTTGATGCCGCCGGCAATGGCCTTCTGAATACCACGCAGCAGCGCCGGGGTTTCCAGATCTTCCGGGGTAATCAGGTACTGCGATGGCAATCGGGCAGCCGCGACGATCGGCTGATTGGCCGCCGGAAACTCGTAGCTCGACAGATCACGCGGCGCCACCCAGGCCAGTGGCTGGCCTTCGGCGCCGTGGGGCTCGCCGGTGAACGCCGAGACTTCCCAGACATCCAGCAACACCTGCTTGTCCGGGTAATCGTGGCGGACCTTGATCAGCGGGCGCGCCGCGCCGATCACGATGCCCAGCTCTTCATGGAGTTCGCGGGCCAGTGCGGTTTCGACCGACTCGTCGGCCTCGACCTTGCCGCCTGGAAACTCCCACAGGCCGCCCTGGTGCTGTGAGTCGGCACGACGGGCGATGAGGATTTGGCCACTGCCATCGCGGATGACGGCGGCGGCGACATGGACTCGTTTCACTTTTGCAGCTCCTCCAGTCCGGTCTTCTGCCACGCCTTGAACGCCGGCCATTGGTAGAGAGTTTCGACGTAGGCCTCGTCAATGGCAGACAGCTTCACCTGATAGGTGCGCAGGCGCACGGCGATCGGTGCAAAGAACACGTCAGCCAGACTGATATGACCAAACAGGTACGGCCCGGTTTCGGTCGCGGCGGCACGGCATTCGGCCCACAGCGCCGACATGCGTTCGATGTCGACCTGAACGTCAGCCGGAACCGGCGACAAAGGGGCGTCATGACTCAGGTCAAACGGCATATTGCCGCGCATGGCGAAGAACCCGCTGTGCATCTGCGCACACGCCGAGCGCGCCTGGGCGCGGGCGGCAACGTCTTTCGGCCAGAGGCCTGCGGACGGGAACTGTTCTGCCAGGTATTCGGCAATCGCCAGGGAGTCGGCGATGGTGCCGTGTTCGGTTTTCAGCAGCGGGACCTTGCCAGTCGGCGAATGCTTGAGCAGACGCTCGCGGGTGTCCGGCTGGTTCAGCTTGATCAGTTCTTCGGTGTAGGTAGCGCCGGTCAGGTCGAGGGCCAAGGCGCCTCGCAGGGACCAGGAAGAAAGCAGTTTGTCGCCGATGATCAGGTGCAGGCTCATGTTCAAGCATCCTCAAGCAAGAAAGATCACAACTCTGTAGGAGCCAGCTTGCCAGCGAAGGCGGGATCAGCCTCGATAAATCCATCGCGGCAAATGACGCCTTCGCCAGCAAGCTGGCTCCTACAGGACATGCGCTATTACGTGCGGTACTCGGCGTTGATCTTCACGTATTCGTGGGACAGGTCGGTGGTCCAGATGGTTTCGCTGCAATCGCCGCGACCCAGCTCGATGCGGATAGTGATTTCTTCCTGCTGCATCACCGCCGCGCCCTGGGCTTCGGTGTAGGTCGCCGCGCGCGCGCCACGGCTGGCAATGCACACGTCGCCAAGGAATACATCGATCTTGCTCACGTCCAGGTTTGGCACACCGGCACGGCCGACAGCGGCCAGGATACGGCCCCAGTTCGGGTCGGACGCAAACAATGCAGTCTTGATCAGTGGCGAGTGGGCCACGGTGTAGCCAACGTCCAGGCACTCCTGGTGATTGCCGCCGCCATTGACTTCAACGGTCACGAACTTGGTCGCGCCTTCACCATCGCGAACGATGGCCTGGGCCACGTCCATGCACACTTCGAACACCGCCTGCTTCAACTTGATGAACAACTCGCCTTCGGCGCGGGTGATTTCCGGCAGCGCGGCCTGACCGGTGGCAATCAGCATGCAGCAGTCGTTGGTCGAGGTATCACCATCGATGGTGATGCGGTTGAACGACTTGTTGGCGCCATCGAGCATCAGGTTTTGCAACACATCGCGGGAAACCTTGGCGTCAGTGGCGATGTAGCCGAGCATGGTCGCCATGTTCGGGCGAATCATGCCGGCGCCTTTACTGATGCCGGTAACGGTGATGGTCACACCGTCATGCTGGAACTGACGGCTGGCACCTTTGGGCAGGGTGTCGGTGGTCATGATGCCGGTGGCGGCAGCTTCCCAGTTGTGGATCGACAGATCATCGAGGGCAGCTTGCAGCGCACCTTCGATTTTCTCGACCGGCAACGGCTCGCCGATCACACCGGTGGAGTACGGCAGCACCTGGCTGGCATCGACACCGGTCAGTTCCGCCAACCTGGCGCAGGTGCGTTCGGCGGCGGCCAGACCAGGTTCGCCGGTGCCGGCATTGGCATTGCCGGTGTTGGTCAGCAGGTAGCGCACAGGGCCTTGTACGCGTTGTTTGGCCAGGATCACCGGCGCGGCGCAAAAGGCGTTCAAGGTGAACACACCGGCCACGGTGGAACCTTCAACACAGCGCATGACCACAACATCCTTGCGCCCCGGGCGCTTGATGCCGGCCGAGGCGATACCGAGTTCAAAACCGGCAACCGGGTGCAACGTTGGCAAAGGACCAAGACCAACAGCCATGAATGCGCTCCTTTATAAATGATGTCAGCACCGTTTCAGGAAAAACGGTGGTTCGAAATGGTAAAACGCCGCGACGGCAGAAGCCGGTCGCGGCGCGGGTATTTCAGCGATTGAAACGGGTTTTACTGGATCTGCCCGTGGCAATGCTTGAACTTCTTGCCCGAACCGCAGTAGCACAGCTCGTTGCGACCCAGCTTCTGCTCGTTGCGAACCGGCGCGGCAGCGAGGGCAACATCGACCTCTTCGCCCAACACTTCCGGTTGCTCAAGGCCTGGAGCCTCTTCATGCAGGAACTGCATGCGAGCGGCCAATGCCTCGGCTTCCTGGCGCAGGCGCTGCTCTTCCTCGATCGGATCTTCGCGACGAACCTGAACGTGGGACAACACACGGATCGAATCGCGCTTGATCGAATCCAGCAACTCGGAGAACAGGGTGAACGACTCGCGCTTGTATTCCTGCTTCGGGTTCTTCTGGGCATAACCACGCAAGTGGATGCCGTGACGCAGGTGATCCATGGTCGACAGGTGGTCTTTCCACAGGTCGTCCAGTACGCGCAGAACGATTTGCTTCTCGAAGGTGCGCAGCGCTTCGGCGCCCGCCTGGTCTTCTTTCTCGTTGTACGCCGCGATGAGTTCCTGCATCAGCTTCTCGCGCAGGGTTTCTTCGTATAGGTGATCGTCTTCGTCGAGCCATTGCTGGATCGGCAGCGTCACACCGAAATCGCTCTGCAGCGCCGCTTCCAGGCCCGCCACGTCCCACTGCTCAGGCAGCGATTGCGGAGGAATGTGTGCGCTGACGGTGGCGTCGAGCACGTCCTGACGGAAGTCAGCGATGGTCTCACCGATGTTGTCGGCAGCCAGCAACGTGTTACGCATGTGATAGATCACTTTACGCTGTTCGTTGTTGACGTCGTCGAACTCGAGCAGTTGTTTACGAATGTCGAAGTTACGACCTTCAACCTTGCGCTGAGCCTTTTCGATGGCGTTGGTCACCATGCGGTGCTCGATCGCTTCGCCAGGCTGCATGCCCAGGGCCTTCATGAAGTTCTTCACCCGGTCAGAGGCGAAGATGCGCATCAGGCTGTCTTCCAGCGACAGGTAGAAGCGGCTGGAACCGGCGTCGCCCTGGCGACCGGCACGACCACGCAGCTGGTTATCGATACGGCGCGATTCGTGACGCTCGGACGCAATCACCTGCAAACCGCCCGATTCGAGCACTTGCTGGTGACGCTTCTGCCAGTCGGCCTTGATCTGGGCAATCTGCTCAGGGGTCGGGTTTTCCAGGGAAGCCACTTCCACTTCCCAGTTACCGCCCAAGAGGATGTCGGTACCACGACCGGCCATGTTGGTGGCGATGGTCAGTGCGCCCGGGCGACCGGCCTGGGCAATGATCTCGGCTTCCTTTTCGTGGAACTTGGCGTTCAGGACCTTGTGTTCGATGCCTTCCTTCACGAGCAGGCTGGACATGTGCTCGGAGGTTTCGATGGTGGCGGTACCGACCAGAACCGGACGGCCCGCGGCCATGCTTTCCTTGATGTCGGCCACGATTGCCGCGTATTTCTCGTCGGCGGTCAGGAACACCAGGTCGTTGTAGTCTTTACGGGCCAGCGGCTTGTTCGGTGGAATCACCATGACCTGCAGGCCATAGATCTGGTGGAACTCGAATGCTTCGGTGTCGGCCGTACCGGTCATGCCGGACAGCTTGTTGTACAGACGGAAGTAGTTCTGGAAGGTGGTCGACGCCAGCGTCTGGCTTTCGGCCTGGATGTTCAGGTTTTCCTTGGCTTCGATGGCCTGGTGCAGGCCTTCGGACAAGCGGCGGCCCGGCATGGTACGGCCGGTGTGCTCGTCGACCAGTACGACCTGACCGTCCTGCACGATGTATTCGACGTTGCGATGGAACAGCTTGTGCGCGCGCAGGCCGGCGTAAACGTGAGTCAGCAGGCTCAGGTTATGCGCCGAGTACAGGCTCTCGCCTTCAGCCAGCAGGCCGATGCGGGTCAGCGTTTCTTCGACGAACTGGTGACCGGCTTCGTTGAGTTCGACCTGGCGGGTCTTCTCGTCAACGGTGTAGTGGCCGGCCTTGGTGACTTCGCCTTCCACTTCTTCGATGTGCAACTCAAGCGTCGGGATCAGCTTGTTGACCTCGATGTACAGCTTGGAGCTGTCCTCGGCCTGACCGGAGATGATCAGCGGCGTACGGGCTTCGTCGATGAGGATGGAGTCGACTTCGTCGATCACGGCAAAATTGAGTTCGCGCTGGAATTTTTCTTCCATGCTGAACGCCATGTTGTCGCGCAGGTAATCGAAACCGAATTCGTTGTTGGTGCCGTAGGTGATGTCGGCGGCGTAGGCAGCACGCTTCTCTTCCGGCGGCTGGAACGGCGTGACCACGCCGACCGTCAGGCCGAGGAATTCATACAGCGGGCGCATCCAGTTGGCGTCACGGCGGGCCAGGTAGTCGTTCACCGTCACAACGTGCACGCCGTTGCCGGACAGCGCGTTGAGGTAAACGCCCAGTGTTGCCACCAGGGTCTTGCCTTCACCGGTACGCATTTCCGCGATCATGCCTTCATGCAAGGTCATGCCGCCGATCAGCTGGACATCGAAGTGGCGCATGCCCATGACACGCTTGCCGGCTTCGCGGGCGACCGCAAAGGCTTCTGGCAGCAGTTGGTCGAGGGTTTCCCCTTTGGCGAGGCGGGCCTTGAACTCGCTGGTCTTGGCACGCAATTGATCGTCCGAAAGGGCCACCATTCGCTCTTCGAAGGCATTGACGAGTTGCACCGTCTTGAGCATGCGTTTGACTTCACGCTCATTCTTGCTTCCAAAAAGTTTCTTTAACAAAGGCGCAAACATATCGGCAGGATCTTCCACACTAAAGGGATGGAGGGCGGCCCCGTGAGTCGCCCGTGCAGCCCTCATGGCCGCATGCGAACGAGCATTCTACCCGGAAACGATGGAGAGGAAAGTGGCGATATTCCACGATGCTGGCACAGCGCTTTGACGGGGCTCACTTAAAATAAGGGCGTTTTGCTCAACTTCAAGCCGTTCAAGGCAGAAGTTAGTTGTTGATTTAATGGGCAAAGCACCCACAAAAGCAATGGGCGGGTGCATCCGGTGCTTTCTGCTACCATGGCGCCTCTGTTACTTCAGGTGTCTGATCATGGCGTTTCGCCCACTTACGGCCAAAGTACCTGCCGTTCTACTACGCGAAGCCAAGCCGCTGAAAGCCATTCTCGGCCACGCTCAACGCCTGGGTCATCTGCAGCGTTTACTCGAAAGCCAATTGCAACCCGCCGCTCGCGAGCATTGCCACGTGGCCTCCTGGCGCGAAGGCAGTTTGTTGCTGATTGTCACCGACGGTCATTGGGCAACCCGCCTGCGCTACCAGCAGAAGCGCCTGCAACGGCAACTGCAACTGTTCGACGAGTTTGCCAATCTGACCCGGATCCTGTTCAAAGTTCAACCGCCGACCGTTCAGCAAGGTGCGGCCGGGCATACCATGGATTTGTCCAACGACGCGGCAGCGACCATCCAGGCCACGGCCGATGGCATCAGCGACCCGAATTTGCGGGCGGCACTGGAGCGGTTGGCAGCGCACGCCAAAGTAAAGGGCTAGAAGAAGGATCAAAGGATCGTCCGAACGCGGCCCGAGCCTTCGGCAGCTCCTACGGGTTGCTCGCAAATTTAAATGTAGGAGCTGCCGAAGGCTGCGATCTTTTGCTTTCAGCGGCGTTTTTTGCTGCCCAGCAACGAGCCCATCAAGCCGCGCACCAACTGTCGCCCAAGCTGATTCGCCGCCTGTCGCATCGCTGATTTCAAGGCCTGACCCGCTGCGGTTCCAAGAAACTCTCCGGCCTGCTCGGTGAAGCTCGGATCCTGTTTGCCCTGCTCCGCTTCGGGTTCAGGTGCCAACCCCTTGCGCCCCATCAGCACCTCATAGGCCGATTCACGGTCAATCGGCTTGTCATAACGCCCCTGCAACGGCGAACCGGCAATCAGCGCCGTGCGCTCGGCGTCGGTCAAAGGCCCGATCCGCGATTGCGGCGGCGCTACCAGCACCCGCTGGACCATCTCCGGCGTGCCTTTTTCCTGCAAGGTGCCGACCAGCGCCTCGCCGATCCCGAGCTCGGTCAGCACCGACAACGTATCGAACGCCGGATTCGGCCGGAAACCTTCGGCCACCGCACGCAGGGACTTCTGCTCCTTGGCGGTGAACGCACGCAGACCGTGCTGGATGCGCAAGCCCAACTGCGCCAGCACATCATCCGGCAGGTCACCCGGCGACTGGGTGACGAAATACACGCCCACGCCTTTCGAACGAATCAGCCGCACCACCTGCTCCAGACGATCGCGCAACGCCTGGGGCGTACCGTTGAACAACAAGTGAGCCTCGTCGAAAAACAGCGCCAGCAACGGTTTGTCGGCATCGCCACGCTCCGGCAACTGCTCGAACAGCTCGGCCAGCAGCCACAGCAGGAACGTCGCGTAGACTTTCGGCGCTTCATGCACCAGACGGCTGGCATCCAGCAAATGAATGCGCCCACGACCGTCCGCAGTGGGCTGGAGGATGTCTTCGAGTTGCAGCGCCGGCTCGCCGAACAGGGCTTCGGCGCCCTGTTGCTCCAGGGTCGCCAGACGCCGCAGCAATGCTTGACTGGAGCCGGTGGTCATCAATGCCGCATCGTCACCCAGCAACTGGGGGTTGTCCCGCAGGTGATTGAGCAGCGCCTTCAGATCCTTGAGATCGAGCAACAACAGGCCTTCGCGGTCCGCCACCTTGAACGCGGCGTACAGCGCCGACTGCTGACTGTCGGTCAGTTCCAGCAGGCTGCCTAGCAGTAGCGGCCCCATTTCACTCAAGGTTGTGCGCAAAGGATGACCGGACTGACCGTGTACGTCCCACAACGTCACCGGATAAGCCTGAGGCTTGTGGTTGAGCCAGGGCATCCCGGCAATCCGCTCGGCGATCTTGCCCTGGGGATTGCCGGCGGCGCCGAGGCCGCACAGGTCACCCTTGATGTCAGCAGCGAACACCGCCACGCCGGCATCGCTGAAGGCTTCGGCCAATCGTTGCAAAGTGACGGTTTTGCCAGTGCCGGTCGCGCCCGCGATCAAACCGTGGCGGTTCGCCAGGCGCATGGCCTGGGCAATCGACTGCCCTTTGAGATCGGCGCCGATAACGAGTTGTAGAGAGTCAGGCATTTGGTCACCCATGATTAATCTTTGGTCCTACACGGCCGATAGAGATAACTGACAAAGCAGTCAGACACGATCTGGTCAGAAATTTCCCTAAGGAGAGTCGGAAAATTCACTTGCTTTCAACCTTGCCCGTTGTGCGCCCCTTCATAAAAGCACGCGCTGGACATTAAGACCTTAGCGGAACCCCAAGCCATGAACAAAAATCTGCGTTTCAGCCATAAAATCCTGCTTGCCGCCGCCCTCATTGTGATTGCCGCCTTCGCCTCGTTCACGCTGTACAACGACTATTTGCAGCGCAACGCCATCCGCGAAAACCTCAACAACTATCTGCAGGAAATGGGCGGAGTGACCGCCAACAATATCCAGACCTGGTTGAACGGGCGCAGCCTGCTGATTGAAAACCTGTCACAAACTGTCGCGCTCAACCCCGATGCGGACAACGTTTCCAGGCTGCTGGTACAAAAAGCCGTGACCTCGACCTTCATGGGCGCCTACCTCGGCAACAAGGATGGCTCTTTCATCATTCGCCCCGACAGCAAGATGCCCGATGGCTATGACCCGCGTGCACGCCCTTGGTACAAGAGCGCGCAAGGCAGCAGCGGTTCGGCATTAACCGAGCCTTATATAGATCTGGCTTCCGGCCAGCTGGTGATTTCCATTGTCGACAGCGTCATCAAGGACGGCCAGAACATCGGCGTGGTCGGTGGCGACCTGAGTTTGCAGGTGATCGCCGACAGCCTTGGCACGCTGGACTTCGACGGCATGGGGTATGCCTTCCTGGTCAGTTCCGACGGCAAGATCCTGGTACATCCCGACAAAGCGCTGGCGATGAAGATGCTCAAGGATGTCTACCCGCAAGACACGCCGGCCATCAGCAGCGCAATGAGCGAAATCCAGGTCGATGGCAAAACCCGCATCGTGACCTTCACCCCGATCAAAGGCTTGTCATCGGTCAACTGGTACATCGGTGTTTCGGTCGACAAGGAAAAAGCCTACTCGATGCTCAGCAAGTTCCGCACCTCGGCGGTCGTTGCGACCGTCATTGCCGTGGCCATCATCATCGCCCTGCTGGGCATGTTGATCCGCATTCTGATTCAGCCATTGCACCTCATGACCCGCGCCATGGCTGATATCGCCGACGGCGAAGGCGACCTGACCAAGCGCCTGACCATCCAGAACAATGACGAATTCGGCACCCTCGGCACTGCGTTCAACCGCTTCGTCGAACGCATTCACGGCTCGATCCGCGAAGTGTCCTCGGCCACCGGGCAAGTCAACGAAGTGGCGTTGCGCGTGGTCGCGGCTTCCAACTCGTCGATGTTCAACTCCGACCAGCAAGCCTCGCGCACCAGCAGCGTCGCAGCCGCCATCAACCAGCTCGGCGCCGCCGCCCAGGAAATTGCCCGCAACGCCGCCCAGGCGTCGAGCCAGGCCAGCGATGCCCGCAGCCTGGCCGAAGATGGTCAACACGTGGTGGACCGCAGCATCGTGGCGATGAATCAACTGTCGAGCATGCTCAGCGCATCGAGCTCCAACATCGAATCGCTGAACAGCAAAACGGTGAACATCGGGCAGATTCTCGAAGTGATCACCAGCATTTCCCAACAGACCAACTTGCTGGCGCTCAACGCCGCGATTGAAGCCGCCCGTGCCGGTGAAGCCGGTCGTGGTTTTGCCGTGGTGGCGGACGAAGTGCGCAACCTGGCACATCGCACGCAGGAATCGGCACAACAGGTGCAAACCATGATCGAGGAGCTGCAGGTCGGCGCCCGGGAATCGGTCAGCACCATGAGCGACAGTCAGCGCCACAGCCAGGACAGCGTGGAAATCGCCAACCTCGCGGGCGAACGCCTGAACAGCGTGACGCTGCGTATCGGTGAAATCGACGGCATGAACCAGTCGGTGGCTACCGCGACCGAGGAACAGACCGCCGTGGTGGAGTCGATCAACGTCGACATCACCGAGATCAACACGCTGAATCAGGAAGGCGTGGAAAACCTGCAATCTACATTGCGCGCGTGCTCGGACCTTGAGCAGCAGGCGGCGCGGTTGAAGCAGTTGGTAGGCAGTTTCCGTATCTAACGTCTGGACTGGCCTCTTCGCTGGCAAGCCAGCTCCTACAGGGTTTAGCGTGAAGCCTGTAGGAGCTGGCTTGTCGGATCGCCGCACCGCAGCGAACGCCTCGTCTCAACCCTCACTGCCCCCACCCGCACAACCCCAACCGAACATCTATCCTTCATATAGGTCAACCAAGGGAGTACCGGGACTGGAGGATCGTTCATCGTGCATATCGCTGACATCACCATGTTCTACGCCCCTGCCAGCGGTGGCGTACGCACTTATCTGGATGCGAAGCACCGTCGTTTGGGCATCAAACCGGGCATTCGCCACAGTTTGTTGATTCCCGGATCTTCTTTTAGCGAACAGGATGGTATTTACACCGTTCCGGCCCCTGCCCTGCCCTTCGGCAAGGGCTATCGCTTCCCTCTGCGCCTCGCGCCCTGGCGCAATGTCTTGCAGGATTTGCAGCCTGACCTGATCGAAGTCGGCGATCCTTATCTCACGGCCTGGGCGGCGCTGGATGCGCGGCGCCAACTCGATGTGCCGGTCATCGGCTTTTATCACTCGGACCTGCCCCTGCTGGTCAGCAACCGCATGGGCCATTGGGTGACCAACAACGTCGAGGCCTATGTCAGCAAGCTCTACGGCAACTTTGACCGCGTACTGGCGCCCAGTCAGGTCATGGCCGACAAGCTCACCGGGCTTGGAGTCAAGAATGTGTTTGTGCAACCGCTCGGCGTCGACCTGCAAACCTTCAATCCCGATGCCAGAGACCCCGGGCTGCGGGCCGAGTTGGGCCTGGACGAAAACACCCGGTTGCTGATCTTCGCCGGGCGCGGCGCCAAGGAAAAAAACCTGCCGGTGCTGCTCGACTGCATGAAACGCCTGGGCCGACGCTATCACCTGCTGCTGGTTGGCTCGTCGATGCCCACGGCCGTGCCGTCCAACGTGACGGTGATCGACGAGTTCTGCCCGGCCGTACAAGTTGCCCGCCTGATGGCCAGTGCCGATGCACTGTTGCACGCCGGCGATCAGGAAACCTTCGGTCTGGTAATTCTGGAGGCCATGGCCAGCGGTATTCCGGTGGTGGCCGTGGCGGCCGGGGCCTTCAAGGAAATCGTCACCGAGGACTGCGGCCGGCTCTGCGCGCCGAACAATCCCGCCGCGATGGCCACCGCCGTTCGAGAACTGCTCGGGTCGGGCAACACAACGCTGGGCAAACAGGCGCGATTGCATGTCGAACGGCATTACGCCTGGGATACGGTGGTCAACAGCTTGTTGCGCCACTACCACGCCGTGCTTGGCAGCCAATGGCCGCTGACAGCCAATGGTTGAGTCCATGAACAGTCCCGCTTTACTGCTGGTACTGCACGACGTGGCACCGCCAACCTGGGCCGATTATCAGCCGTTCGTCAAAGCTGTCGACGCCTTGGGTGGCGTGCCGATCACCTGGCTGGTGGTCCCGGACTTCCACAAACACAACAACCTGGACGCCCATCCGCAATTTCGCCGCCAGCTCAGTACCAGGCTCGCCCGCGGCGACGAACTGGCGCTGCATGGCTACTTCCACTGCGACGACGGGCCGATGGCCAGCAATCCCCGAGACTGGTTCATGCGTCGGGTGTACACCTACGAAGGCGAGTTTTACCGTTTGTCGCAGGAAGCCGCCCTCGCCCGCCTGCGTTCGGGCATCGAGATGTTCCACCGCCATGACTGGCCGCTGGAGGGGTTCGTCGCCCCTGCCTGGCTGATGAGCCAAGGCACTCGCCAGGCATTGCGCCAATTGCCGTTGAGTTACACCAGCGACTCGCAGCACTTGTACCGGCTGCCGGATTTCACCGCATTCGAGGCGCCAGGGCTGGTCTGGAGTGCGCGCAGTGCCTGGCGCCGGGGCCTATCGAAGCTCGTCAGCGACTGCCGTGAACAACGCTGGCAGCAGGCCCCGGTGATTCGCCTGGGCCTGCACCCGGTGGACATGCGCCATGAGCTCTCGCGCCGATATTGGCTACAAACCCTCGAGCGCCTGCTCGACAACGGACGTGTTCCGATGACCAAGGCCCAGTGGCTGGCGCTGCAGAACGACCAACTGGGGTGCATCGCATGAGTCGCGGACTGCTGTTGCTCGTTGGCCTGCTCGCGGCAGTGCTCATTCCATTACTGTTGGGCGGCAGCGAAACCTGGTCCCGGCTGACCGGTTTTCCGCTACCGTGGTTGCTGATCATGTTCGGCATGATCCTGCTGTGCTGGGGCGTGAACACCCTGCGTCTACGCCTGTTGCTGGGGGATCAATGCGACAAGGTCAGCCGGCTCAGGAGCCTCGGTGTGGTGATTGCCGCCGAATTTGCCTATTGCGCCACACCCGGCGGCAGCGGCGGGCCTCTGACGATCATGGCTTTGCTGGCACGTTACGGCGTACGTCCGGCCAAGGGCACTGCGGTGTTTGCCATGGACCAGTTGAGCGACTTGTTGTTTTTCCTTTGTGCCCTGAGCGGGATTCTGATTTACGCCCTGTTCCAACACCTGAGCCAGCGCATGGAATGGATGCTGATGGTCAGCGCCGTTTCGCTGTTCGGCGGTCTGATCAGTTGCGTCATGGTGGCCCGGTATCACCGTTTATTGATTCGCCTGAGCGGCCGATGGCTCGCCCGAGTCAATGTCAAAGCGGCCACGCGAATGCGCTGGGCGCGCAAGCTCCTGCAGTTTTTGGCGGCGTTTACCGACACGCTGAAATTGCCCGTGCAGACCTTGATCAAGGTATTCGCCCTGACCTGCGTGCATTGGCTCCTGCGCTACAGCGTGCTGTACCTGGCGTTGCGCGGGCTCGGCGCGGATTTGCAGTGGGCCTGGACTTTTCTGATCCAGATGCTGGCACTCAGCGCCGGGCAATTCAGCCTTCTGCCGGGCGGAGCCGGGGCGGCGGAGTTGACATCGGCGGCGTTGCTGGCCCCCATGGTCGGGAAGTCCACGGCGGCGGCCGCGATTCTGATTTGGCGGGCGGTGACGTACTACTTCTATTTGCTGGTCGGTGGGCCGGTGTTTTTGCTGATGCTGGGCCGGCCGCTGCTGATGAAATTGATGAAACTCAGGCAGGCTTAGATTTGTCCTCGGGCTCTTGCTGCAACTGCTCCCACAACTGCGCGGCATCAGGAAACTCCGTACCCGTTTCAGGCCCCATGTCATCCGGGTCGTAGCGGCTCAGGCAACCCTCGCCCAGCGTGGCGGGAGCCTTGGATGTGGCTTTGTCCAGTGGATCGGCCATGGTCATGTCCTCGGTGCAGAAACGGCGAAGGGCCTGAAGCGATTGAACGCCCAGACCCTTCGAATTTCAACTGTGCCGCAGGCCTGTCAGAAGACGACGGTTTTGTTGCCGTGCACCAGCACCCGGTCTTCCAGGTGATAACGCAGGCCACGGGCCAGCACCATCTTCTCGACATCGCGGCCGAAACGCACCATGTCTTCGATGCTGTCGCTGTGGCTGACGCGCACCACGTCCTGCTCGATGATCGGGCCGGCATCCAGCTCTTCGGTCACATAGTGGCAGGTCGCGCCGATCAGCTTCACGCCACGCAGGGAGGCCTGGTGATACGGTTTGGCACCGACGAACGACGGCAGGAAGCTGTGGTGAATGTTGATGACCTTGTGCGCGTATTCGCCGCACAACTCCGGCGGCAGGATTTGCATGTAACGGGCAAGCACCACCACTTCGGCATCGTGCTGTTTGACCAGGCGCGAAACCTCGGCGAAGGCCGGCTGCTTGTCCTGCGGATTGACCGGGACGTGGTAGTACGGGATACCGTGCCACTCCACCATGCTGCGCAAGTCATCATGGTTGGAAATCACGCAGGAAATTTCGCAGTCCAGTTCATCGCTGTGCCAGCGGTGCAGCAAATCGGCCAGGCAGTGCGACTCGCGGCTGGCCATCAGGACCACGCGTTTCTTTTGCTCGGTATCGGTGATGCGCCAGTCCATCGAGAACTCTTCGGCGATCGGGGCAAAGGCTTCACGAAACGCTTCGATACCAAATGGCAGGGAGTCGGCACGGATTTCGTGACGCATGAAGAACCAGCCACTGAGATTGTCCGAGTGATGGCTCGCTTCAGTGATCCAGCCGTTGTGTGATGCCAGAAAGTTACTGACTTTGGCAACGATGCCAACACGGTCCGGGCAAGAAATCACCAGACGAAAAGTGCGCATGAGGGGGAAACTCCAGAACTTCGCAAAGGCCGCCATTCTAGCGATTGCGCAGCAAAACTGCAGTATTGTTGACGTTTCGCCCCGCCGGAAGGTCGGTGTGGCAGGATGGATAGCGCAGATGCCGGTTCGCCCGGATGCTCTAGCGGTGCGGGTCATTTGTTAAATTATGTATATCCGGCAGACCTGGACCACACTAATAAACGCATTACAGATGTGCGCCAAAGACACAGCAATTAAATTAAATAAAGTTGGCTTAAATGTTTACTTGATGAAACACCGTGACTATTATTGCCGCACTGTCACCTGCCATCCAGCGCACAACATAAGGTAGTCCACATGTCCTTGATCAACGAATATCGCGCCACCGAAGAAGCTATCAAAGAGCTGCAAGCCCGTTTGAAGAACCTGTCCCAAGACGACAAACTGCAAACCGAGCTGGAATTCGAAGGCAAACTGCGCACCCTGATGGGTGAATACTCGAAATCCCTGCGCGACATCATCGCGCTGTTGGATCCAGAATCCAAAACCAAGGCACCACGCGGCGGTGCAGTGAAAACTACCGGCACCAAGCGTGCTCGCAAAGTTAAACAATACAAAAACCCGCACAACGGTGAAGTCATCGAAACCAAAGGTGGCAACCACAAGACTCTGAAAGAGTGGAAAGCCAAGTGGGGCGGTGACGTGGTGGAAGGCTGGGCTACCCTGCTGGGCTAAGCTTCAGCGCTTGTCGCAGACGGATCCGTGACAAAAAATAACGCCAGCAAATGCTGGCGTTTTTTATGCCCGGTGTTTTAAGCCCTGGCATGTTCGATTTCAAAGACGCAAACGCTGACGCAATCCCTGGACATAATCCTGCCACTCACTGAGCACCCCCTGCTGAAACGGAGTGGCACTAACGCTCAATTGGGCCGCGGCTTCTACAAAACTTTCAAGGGTATTTGGCGCCCCCCACTCGGGTTCTGACAAACGTTTCTGACAGAATATTCGCCAGCGTTCTTGCTCCTCGGAATTCAACGTGTCGGAAAAGTTACGTGCGCGATATCGAAACAGCAATTCAGGCAAACGTTCGTCATCGAAAGGCCACTGCTCTTGTGCCAATTGCATCGGGTCAACGGTTCTGACTTGCTCACACAATCGCCGATCCCGATCACCGATAAATCCATCATATAACTGTTGCTCCGGATCCTGGCTCTGGGAAAAATCTTCGCGAGCATAGATCGCCAGGACTTTATCCAGCCAAACTTTCCGGGCGTCATTGAGCTGCAACACCCGCTGCTGATACAGCGCCATATCCAGCCCCAGACGCTGCTGATCTTCCTGGCGAAGTACCGACAACGGTGCCACCACCGGGCACTTGTTGATGTGAATCAGCTTCAACGGCACCGGCAACTCACCTTCGGCCAGCTCGTCACGGCGGGTATACAAGCGCTGACGCAAGCTTTCGGCATCCAGATCGAGCAGGCCCTGGGGATCGAGGTGCAGGTCACAGACAATCAGGGCGTTCTTGTTGCGCGGGTGCCAGGCCAGTGGCAACACCACACCCACATAGCTGCGCGCGGCCGAAAATCGCCCGGAAACATGCACCAGCGGTTGCAGCAGGCGTATCTGGTCCATGACTTTTTGCTTGCTGCGCAGTTGAAACAGCCAGTCGTACAACTTTGGCTGTTTTTCCCGTATCAGGCGCGCCAGGGCGATCGTCGCGCGAACGTCCGACAGCGCTTCGTGGGCATTGCCATGGTCGATGCCGTTGGCAGCGGTCAGGCGTTCAAGCTTGAGCGTGACCCGCCCCTCGTCATCGGTCGGCCAGACCATGCCATCGGGGCGCAAGGCATAAGCGGCGCGCACCACATCGATCAGGTCCCAGCGGCTGTTGCCGCCCTGCCACTCCCGCGCATAGGGGTCGAAAAAGTTTCGGTACAGGCTGTAGCGGGTCATCTCGTCGTCGAAACGCAAGGTGTTATACCCCGCGCCACAGGTGCCGGGCGCGGCCAGCTGCGCATGCACCCGGGTCATGAAATCGGCTTCGCTCAAGCCTTGCGCCTGCAGTTGCCCGGGGGTGATTCCGGTGATGGTGCAGGCGGCCGGATGCGGCAGGATGTCGTCACTGGGCTGACAGTAAAGATTGACCGGCGCGTCGATTTCATTGAGATCGAAGTCGGTGCGCAGGCCGGCCATTTGCAACGGACGGTCGCAACGGGGATTGATGCCAGTGGTTTCGTAGTCGTACCAGAAGATGGAGGTCACGGGCGATTCCTGAACTGAAGATCGGCAAAGTCTAGGCGTTCACCTCCTTCCCCGGCCAGTAGTCTTGTCATTCAAGCACCTTGCGCGACTCAGCATGCAATACATAGTTATGTCGTTTCCCCCCGCATAGGCTGCTAGCATCGGATAGACACAGAATCCCGATCCAGGCCACATCATCAGGTTGCCCATGTTCGAGACCACAGCACTGCCAGGGAATGTGCCGCTGTCACCGCCGCTGGATACGCGGTACCAGGTCGAAACGCCGGAGGGCGTCGACCTGCCACTGCGCCCGGCCGGGTTGATGGTCCGTGCGCTGGCCTTCTCCATCGATCTTGGTTTGCGCGGCCTGGTCCTGGGCTTGCTGTTCATTGCACTGGCGATGCTGGGCAAACTGGGTGCCGGGATCGGGTCGATCCTGCTGTTCGTGGTGAGCTGGTGGTACATGGTGCTGTTCGAGGTACTGAACCACGGCCGCTCGCCGGGCAAGCAATGGATGGGGCTGCAGGTGGTGCACGACGATGGCACCCCGGTTGGCTGGTCCGCGTCGCTGCTGCGAAACCTGTTGCGCGTTGTCGACCTGCTGCCCTTCGGTTACTTCCTCGGGGCCATCAGTTGCCTGCAACATCCCCACTTCAAGCGTCTCGGCGATATCGCCGCCGGGACCCTGGTGATCTACCGCGAACAAACGCACGCCCGCCCCGAACTCCCCGAAGCCCAACCCCGCCGCCCGGCCTTTGTCCTGACACTCACCGAGCAAAGGGCCATCATCGGGTTTGCCGAGCGCCAGGGCGAACTCTCCGAAGCGCGGGTCAATGAACTGGCCGCGATCCTCGCCCAACCATTGCAAGTCCAGCCCCCGCAGGCGGTGACCGAACTCAACGGTATCGCCCGCGGCTTTTTGGGGCCGACATGAAGCAAAGCCTTTTTGAAAGCCGGCACAAGGCCGAATGGGAACAGTTCACTCACCTGCTCGAGCAATTGGAGCACGACAGGAAAGCCACCGACGCCGGCAGCTTCCCGAAGGACTACCGACGCCTCTGCCACCACTTGGCACTGGCCCGGGAGCGTGGCTACAGCAGTTTCCTGATCGACTCCCTGCAGCAACAAGTGCTGCGCGGACACCAACAGCTTTACCGTCATCGCAGCCGTTTGGGCGCCAACGTGCTGGCATTCATCCTGGCCGACTTTCCGCGACTGGTGCGCGAACAGTGGCGTTTCGTCCTCGCCGCCAACCTGATGTTCTTTACCAGCCTGGCCGGTTTCGCGCTGCTGGTGTACCTGTACCCGGACCTGGTCTACAACCTGATCCCCGCCGAGCAGGTCAGCGAGATGCAAAGCATGTACGACCCCGTTGCCGGTCACCTCGGGCGCACGGCGGAACGAGCCGCCAGTGAGGACTGGGCGATGTTCGGCTACTACATCATGCACAACATCGGCATTGCCTTTCAGACCTTCACCAGCGGTTTGCTGTTCGGCCTGGGCAGCGTGTTTTTCCTGA
This sequence comes from Pseudomonas sp. P4_C4, assembly GCF_056402055.1. Taxonomy (NCBI): domain Bacteria; kingdom Pseudomonadati; phylum Pseudomonadota; class Gammaproteobacteria; order Pseudomonadales; family Pseudomonadaceae; genus Pseudomonas; species Pseudomonas sp. P4_C4. The sequence goes on from NZ_JBFUID010000017.1 coordinate 74,167, forward strand.
TTTTCAACGGCCTGATGATCGGTGCGGTGGCCGGGCACCTGACCTATGTCGGCTACGGGCAAACCTTCTGGTCATTCGTGATCGGCCATGGAGCATTCGAACTCAGCGCCATTGCCCTGGCCGGTGCCGCCGGCCTGAAGCTGGGCTGGGCGTTGGTCGCCCCGGGGCGCCTGCCACGCGCCGAGGCCTTGCGATTGGCGGCGCGCAAGAGTGTGCTGCTGGTCTGCGGAGTCATGCTGTTTCTGTTGATCGCAGCGTTTATCGAAGCCTATTGGTCGTCAATGAGCGCCCCTTCACACCAGACCAAGTACCTGGTTGGCGCGGCGCTCTGGTTGCTGGTAGTGGTTTATCTCGTGTTTGCCGGACGTCGCCGCCATGCGCCTGAGTGACGCCACTGTGGTGATTCGCCCGCGCTCGACCTGGGAAGCCTTGGACCTCGGCGTGCTCCAGAGCCAGCGCCACCGACGCCTGTTGATGACCAGTTGGGCCATGGTCACCTTGCCCATTTTCGTGCTGCTCAGTTGGGGATTCTGGGATTCGCCCTCTCTCGCCGTGTTCATTTTCTGGTGGCTGAAGCCGGCGTTCGAACGCCTGCCCTTATACATCCTGTCCCAAGCCATGTTCGGTGAAACGCCCACGCTCAAGCAGGCCCTGCGCCAATGGCCACGCCTGCTCAAACCGCAATTGCTGGCCAGCCTGACCTGGCGACGCCTGAGTTTGCCCCGCAGTTTCGTGATGCCGGTGGTGCAACTCGAAGGGCTCAACGGCCAGCAACGGCAGCAGCGTCTACAGGTGCTGTTGCAGCGGGACGCCGGCACCGCACGCTGGCTGACGATCATCGGCGCGCACCTGGAAGGCGCGTTGTGGATCGGCTTGATGGTGCTGTTCTATCTGCTCCTGCCACAGCAGGTCGCGCTCGACTGGAGCTGGCAGTCGCTGATCTCGGCAGCCACCCACGACTGGCTCTGGCTGGAACACCTGACCAACGCCTTTTATGCACTGGTGCTGGTGGTCTGGGAACCGATCTATGTCGCCTGCGGTTTCAGTCTGTACCTGAACCGGCGCACCGTGCTGGAGGCCTGGGATATCGAACTGGTGTTCCGCCGAATGCGCCAACGCCTCGTCAGTGCAGGCGCTGTCCTGTTGATCGCCGTGATTTTGCAGATGTCGACCACCCACAGCCTATGGGCCGCCGATCCGGCCATCTCACCCGACAGCCCGCGCCTACTGGACCAGCCCCTGACCAGCCAGGCCTCCAGGGACAGCATCAAGTCGATCCTCGAGCAGCCGCCCTTCAAGAACCGGGAAACGGTGACGCGCTACCGCTTTGGCGAAGAGCAACCGAGTGCTGAAGCCGCGGACGATGGCAAGACACTGCAATGGTTGAAGGCGCTGTTGAAGCTGTTCGAGGGGCAACGCTTCGGGGCATTGGCGACCCTGATTGAAATCGTGCTGTGGGGCATCGTCATGGGTGCCGTCGGCCTGTTGATCTGGCGCTATCGCGACTGGTTGCAGGCGTTCGTCAGCCTCCGACCGATCCCCGTCAACAAAGCCACGGGGCTATTACCGCAGCAGGCATTCGGCATGGACCTCAAGCCCGAATCCCTGCCCGCCGACATCGCCGCCCACGCCGAAAGTCTTTGGCAGACTCATCCACGTGAAGCGCTTGGTTTGCTTTATCGTGCCCTGCTCAGCCGTCTGTTGCACGACTTCAACATCGCGCTCAAGTCCGCCGACACTGAAGGCCAAGTGCTTCAGCGTATCGAACTATTACAGCAACCGGCCTTGCTGGCCTATAGCAAAAACCTGACCGGGCACTGGCAAAACATGGCCTACGGTCATCGCCTGCCGCCCGCTCAGGTGCAGCAGGAACTGTGTAACGGCTGGCGCGTTCTGTTCGGCTCGCAGGTTGTCCGTTGAATCGGCGCTGGGGGTCGATAACCGGGGTGTTGATCGCCGTGTTGCTGGCAGCGCTGAGTGTTTATCTGTACCTCAAGGCAACCCCCTACCAGACCGACATCGACCACGGTCCCGCCCCCGAAGCCAGGGCCAACCCATATCTGGCGGCGGAGCTGTTCCTGCGCAAGCAAGGCCTGAGCGTCGACCACGCCAATGGCCTCGACATCCTGCCCAGCCTCGACCCGCATCAACACAGCCTGCTGTTGCTCGCAGAGCGCTACAACATGACCCCACGACAGATCGACCAGGTGCTGAACTGGACCCGGGCCGGCGGGCGGCTTCTGTTCGTCGCCGAAGCGCTGTGGGATGAAAAACGCGGTCATAGCAATGATCTGCTGCTCGATCGGGTGCAACTGCACCAGTCCCTGAGTAAGGACCTCAAGGCAGCGCCACCCAATGTCGGCGCAGATCCGTACCCGGAACTGACCAAGCTCTATCTGGAAAACGAAGACGCCCCGGCCTATGCAGGTTTCGATACCGCGTTCCATCTCGAAGACCCGAAAAACCTCGCCCAGGCCTGGGCCAACAGCGCCGGGGCCACACACATGATGCAGCTCGGTTACGGTCTCGGCTCGATCATCGTGGTCACCGATGCCGACTTGTGGAAAACCCCGGCCATCGACCAGTACGACAATGCCTGGCTGCTCTGGTACCTGACCGCCGACACCCGCGTGACGCTGATCTTCAATACCGATCACGACAGCCTGCCGACCTTGCTGCTGCGTTATTTTCCCCAGGCGCTGGTCGCGTTGTTCGCTTTGATCGGTCTGGGTTTCTGGCACTTCGGTGTGCGTCAGGGGCCATTGCTGGAACCGGCGCCGAAAGCACGCCGGCAACTGCAGGAGCACCTGCGCGCCAGTGCCGACTTCCTGTTGCGTCGCAACGGTCAGGCCGGCCTGCTGCAAGCCTTGCAGCAAGACATCCTGCGGCGCATGCGGCGTCGCCATCCCGGCTTTGAACAACTCGCCGTTGCCGAACAATGGCTAGTGCTCGCGCGCCTGACCGGCCAACCCACACGCGCTATCAGCCAGGCCATGAGCCCGCGACCGAAGCAACGACTTACCAGCGTTGAATTCAGCCGTCAGGTCGCCCATCTGCAATCCTTGAGGAACGCCCTATGAGTCAACCGATCGAGCCCGACGCAGCGAGTCATGCCACTCAACAACGTCAGCGTGCCAGCCACCTGGCCCAGGCCGTACGCCATGAGTTGCAAAAAGCCTTGATCGGCCAGGACAGCGTGATCGACGACGTCCTGACGGCGCTGATCGCCGGCGGCCATGTGCTGCTCGAAGGCGTACCGGGCTTGGGCAAGACCCTGTTGGTGCGCGCCCTCGCCCGCTGCTTCGGCGGTGAGTTTGCGCGCATCCAGTTCACCCCGGACCTGATGCCCAGCGACGTCACCGGGCATGCCGTGTATGACTTGCAGACCGAGCAATTCAAACTGCGCAAGGGCCCGTTGTTCACCAACCTGCTACTGGCCGACGAGATCAACCGCGCCCCGGCGAAAACCCAGGCAGCGCTGCTCGAAGCCATGCAGGAGCGGCAAGTCACCCTCGAAGGTCGTGCTCTGCCCATCGCGCAACCGTTCATGGTGCTTGCCACGCAAAACCCTATCGAACAGGAAGGCACTTACCCGTTGCCGGAGGCCGAACTGGATCGCTTCATGCTCAAGGTGCGCATGGATTACCCCGACGCCGGACAAGAGTTGAACATGGTCCGTCAGGTCAGCCGCTCGACCCGGGCCGACATGCTCGATGTCCAACCGATGCGCACGTTGTTGCAGGCCAAGGATGTACTGGCCCTGCAACGCATCGCCAGCGACCTGCCGCTGGACGATCAGGTGCTCGATTACGCCGTGCGCCTGGCCCGCTCCACCCGCAACTGGCCCGGCCTGATCCTCGGCGCCGGGCCTCGGGCGTCCATTGCACTGGTGCGATGTGCTAGGGCGCGCGCCTTGTTGCGCGGTGGCGAGTTCGTGATTCCGGATGACATAAAGGGCTGCGCGCTGGCGGTGCTGCGCCATCGCGTACGCATCGCGCCGGAGCTGGATATCGAAGGGCTGGATGTAGATCACGTGCTGCGGCAACTGCTCGACCAAGTACCGGCGCCACGGGTTTGAACGTCGTGGTCCGGATAAAAGATCGCAGCCTTCGGCAGCTCCTACGTCGAAGGTGTGCACCTGTAGGCGCTGCCGAAGGCTGCGATCTTTTGATCTGGCTGCACGGTGTTACACCATGAAACCCTCGCGCCTGCTGTTGATCTGGCTGGCACTGCTGCTGGTCATCGGCATCGTGCTCGGTGCATTGCGGGCGCTGGACGTCGCCGTTCCTTCAAGCCTGTTGTCGATCAACTGGGGATTGCTGCTGGCGCTGCTGGCACTGGCAATACTCGACGCCATCCGCCTCCAACGCCTGCCCTCCCCCCGTGTACGACGACAAATGCCCGGCAGCCTGGCGCTCGGTCGCTGGAGTGAAGTGCGACTGGAAGTCGTGCATGACTTCCCCCACCCCCTGAACATTCAGATCTTCGACCATGTGCCCAACGGCCTGAGCTTCGAAAACCTTCCCCTGTCGGTCGAACTTCAGCCCGGCCAGCACAGCGAGGTTGGCTATCGCCTGCGCCCGCTCAAGCGCGGTCACTTCAGCTTCGAACGCTGCGAAATCAACCTGCCAAGCCCATTGGACCTGTGGTCCGGCAAACGTCTGCTCAGCGTGACCGACCACACCCGCGTCTACCCCGACTTCGCCCGCCTCTACGGTGGCCAACTGCTGGCGGTGGACAACTGGCTCAGCCAGCTCGGCGTACGTCAGAAACAACGACGGGGTCTGGGCCTGGAATTCCATCAATTGCGCGAATTTCGCGAGGGCGACAGCCTGCGCCAGATCGACTGGAAAGCCACTGCCCGTCAGCGCATGCCGATTGCCCGTGAGTATCAGGATGAGCGCGACCAGCAGATTATCTTCATGCTCGATTGCGGTAGACGCATGCGCAGCCAGGACGGCGAACTGGCGCATTTCGATCACGCGCTCAATGCCTGTCTGTTGCTGAGCTACGTGGCATTGCGTCAGGGCGATGCGGTGGGGCTGAGTACCTTCGCCAGCGATCAGCCCTGTTATCTCGCTCCGGTGAAAGGCATCAACCAACTAAACGTCTTGCTCAACAGGGTCTACAACCTGAACAGCACACAACGCAGCGCCGATTATCAAGCCGCTACAAGCCAATTACTGGCCCGGCAAAAGCGTCGAGCGTTGGTGGTGCTAATGACTAATCTGCGGGATGAAGATGATGAAGAACTCATCACGGCCGTTAACCGGCTGAACAAGCAACATCGGGTTCTGGTGGCAAGCCTGAAAGAAGGGGTACTCGACAGTCTGCGAGAGGCGCCGGTACAAACCTGGTCCGAAGCGTTGAGCTATTGCGGGACGGTGGACTGGTTGAATGCGAGAGCCGAACTCCATGAGCGGTTGAGTGCTCATGGAGTTTCGGTAGTGGATGCGCGACCAGACAGGTTAGGGCCAACATTGGTCACGCGATACTTGAGCTGGAAAAAAGCAGGCACGATATGAAAGCGTATCCACTGTTTTGCTGAGGCTTTGCACTGACAAACAATGGCTCGGTCCTCCCCTGCTTTACGTTACACAGCTACCAAGGTTTGTCCCTCATACACCTTGTCGTCGAGCTGAATGCGTTCCAGCTGGAGAGGCACGAGATGCAACTGCACGTCGACATCAGTTATACGCAGCCCTTGCGATCCCCCCAAGTCGGATCCATGCAACTCCACATCGATAGTTTTATCCGCTGCCACTACGTCGTTGATCGCAAAAGACTCAAAGGGGTTCCAGTCGGCCAGCGGCTTGCTGGGAGGTTTTCCACTTAGATCAATAGGGATTTGCTTGCCAGTGCCGGTTTTTATAAGGGTTTTGGAGTTTCCACCTTCCCCAAGGTTTTCATACTGAAAGGCTATTCGATACGTCGCCCCCTCCATCTGCGCGTCGGTAAACACGGCGGTGTCGAATACCTGAGCAACGATCGCCCTGCCGTTCATCATCAAATAGTTACCATAATCAGGATCGGCAAATGTCCTGGCTGCGCCCGTCCCATTATGTTTCCACGGGGTATTCCAACCCGAGGAAAATCGTCCGTGCAAGATAAAATTTCGGCCTCTGATTTCGTCGTCGCTCATGATGCATTCACCTCGATTGATCAATCTTCCCCAAGTCCACCTAACGCGACTCGGGTTCCTGCCAACATGCGCCCCCAATAATTTTCAGGGGCGCTCCACCATCAATCATCCAATTTATCCAGAACCGCCTCGGTGTAAGCCGTACCACCGACTTTGGCGAGATAACGCACTTGCACAATGATGTCCGTCAGGCTGTCGATCAGCTTTTCCTGTTCCGACGTTGTGGATCGTGGCAACTCAAGACGCCAACGCGAAACCGCGCCAGTGCCTTCAAACGGAAGGTAGCGTTCATCACCAAATATCAACTGGAAAACACCGGAATCATCCAGGCCGTGGCTGATGCCCACCTGCTGGTTGCTACGCAAATTGAGCAAAATACCAGCGGGAGGTATTTGGCCCTTGTCGCCATACAAGTATTCAAGCGAGTCAACATCGGCTTTGTACACCGTGGTACTGCCGGTCTGCGTCAGGATTGCGCGAACATCCTGGTAAGGGCCGAGCACCACCGGAAGAGACAGTGCGACGGTGGTTATCTGTCGGCAGTAATGGCCGGGGTAGTCACTGTCGAACAACCGCTGGGAAAACTCGAAATCGAGTTTGCCTTTCTTGATATCGGTTATTACCGACGCCCAGTTTTTTGTCGGAGTCCCTTTTTCGAACAGCTGACGCAGGGAAATCGTCTTGGTCAGTTCCAGCCGACGCTCGTTACGTTCAAGGAACATGCGCTCCAGACGCAGCAGGTCAAGCAGCATCGATTCGCCTGCGCTCAGGCCATGGCGGTGATCCATCCACGCATTGGGTCGAATGACCTGCGTGTCGAAGTCGCCCATCTCGTACTGCCAACTGGCTTCGGCGCTCAAACACAACCCCACCACGGCGTCATAGGCCTGGAAGTACAGCGTGGCCATCTGGCTGAGCAACCAGCGGTAGAGTTCAACGTTGGTGGCCCGGGTTTTGTAGAACGAGTAAATGTCCTGGGCCTGTTCATTGGCTTTTTGTGTTTGCGCCAGGCTGGCTCTGGCGGCATTGAGGGTGTGCTGTTGGGCGGTGAGCTGTTCCTTGAGGACCAGCAATTCGCTGTTGGCCTGGGCTTCGGCAAAGCTCCACTCCTCGCCTCGGCGATGGTAAAAAGCAGCGCGTTGCGAAGCTTCACCCGCCGCATACAGTAATGCGCCACCGATCGTCAGTCCCGTGCCTACTGCTTTGAGGGGTTCCCCACGCTCACCTCCCTCTATACCTACCAATCCCGCGGGAAACGGACCTACTGGTCCAGCGAGCGCTTGCTCCTTGATAGCTGCATTGATAACACTCCCGACAGCATGAGGAATAATGGCTGCTGCCCCCAATATCTTGCCGGTCAGTGCGGCGACATCCCCTGCAATTTCCGGCGCGAGCAACCAGTGACCATTGAGCTGCTTATAGTGATCAGCCCGCTCTTGAATCATGGCCTGGCTCTGCTCCAATCCTTCCAGTGAGGCCTCCAATTGCTTGATGGTTTCCTCCTGAATGGTTTTGGCATGCGCCCCCAATGCAATGACATGGCTCTGCTGCAGTTCCTCAAGCTGTCCACGATCACGCAGTTCCATCAACTGACGCACCTCCCGACCAAACCCGATAAGGGTTTGCACCGCGTTTTGCGCTGTGGATAGCAAGGTACGGAAACGATAATGCGGAATGTTCTTCCACCCCCCCGCATTGCGCATTGCCCCCGAAGAACCACCCGCCTGGGCCCGCAGCAAATCCAGTGGATTGGTCGGTGGGGCATACAGCGCCAGCATCATCGGTTTGCCATCGATGGTCAGGTTATGCCGCATGTTCCACAGGCACTCATCGATGTACTTCCAGGTCTCCAGCAGTTGATCGTTGGTGAAGGGGCGAAGGACATCCTCCAGTCCCAACATCTCGAAATCTGGCGTTCCCTCCACTCGCGCCGGCAGATTCGCGACGTCGACCTCAAGTGATCGTGCGAATGACTCCAGTGACGAGACACCGGTTTTTTCGGCGTTGGGCTTGAGAATGTCGAATGCCGACTGTGGCTTCCAGTGGCTCATGGCTTTTGCTGTGGGTGCCGGGCCCATCAGCGACAAGGCGCGCACGTATTGCAGTTTCGCCGCCACCAGGCTGTCGCGGGTCAACCGCCGATAAAGCGCATCGGCATGGGCAATGATGCAGCGCACATAACCCATGAAAATAGCTTTGCGATAGTGAATCCGCTTCGAAAAGGCAATGGCGTCAGGGTCCACCAGCCCCTTGGCTTCAAAGCCGATATCGCCTTGCTCCAGCAACGGGCGGCACAGCCAATAGCGCTCGCTGGGGTCCGTTTCTCCCGGGCGTGGCGTCCGGATATGCGGGTTGAATATGTATTGATACCATCGCTGCGACTCATGGTAGTTGCGCTCCTCGCATAGACGATGGGCGACGAGGAACGGCAGATGGAAGAACAGCTCCCAGTAAAAGGTGCCGTGGGCGCTGTTGAAATCGATGGGTATTTTTGGCGCATTGACACCCGTTGGTGAAGGCTCGAGGGTGTCTTGGGTCGCCCGGGACAATACTTCGTCGATAGAAATCGCTGCCTTGGCCACCAGCTCCGGTCCGAACAGCGAGTTGAGCCGTATCCATGGCAGAGCGGTGATACCCAATGGCCGAACATCAAGAAATTGAGCACCTGTGACCTGCTTGCTGATCAGCGGTACATTGCTGGCATTGGGTACTTGTTTGATCTCGATGTCATAGCGGTCACGGCCATAACGACCGTCAGCACTCTCGCCCCATACAACACTCAGCTTTTTGCCAACAGCGTTGCCCGTCCAGCGATATTCAATCCAGGGCGTTTGAAACCAGCCCTTCAACTCGCTGGTTTCTTCCCAATGGCCCGGAACAACCGTTGCGCCATCCATAACTTTCAAAGCCATCTCAACGATCTCGGGCTTTTTAAACACCGAAAGCTTGTTTTGGCTATTGGTTAACGATTTGTAGACACCACCAATCAAGACTGAAAATCCGGCACCACCTCTGATGTGACTGGGCTGAAGTAGCGACAACGTTGCCAGTTGTTGAGGTGTCAGCATGACATTCTTGCGAACAGATACCAATAATAAGCCAGCCATACTAAACTCAGCTGCTTTGAAAGTCTCTATCACGACGGGTTTGCCATTCAAAYCATCAAGACATAAAGAAAAATCAAATCCAGTTAATGAATGACGGAAACAGGTCAACTTAATGCCTTTGGTGCCAACCCTGGAGATTTCGAAATACGTAACAAACGATCCCACATCATCTTTCACGACAATGACAATGTCTTTCAAATCGAACTCTGGCCGGGTGAGATCACAAACACCTTGCACCTGCAATACGTTAGTTGTTGCCAATACGCCATCAACCATGGTTTGTCGGCTGCTGAAGTTGATATTCGTTGAGATAAATTTGCTCAGTATCCCATTTCGGGTATCTCCAACGGCTGCAACACTTGGAGCTGGCACAAGCGCCTGCGTCAGTACTGCCGCTTCGCTGAGCAACAGTTTATGTTGCAAACCAGACTGATTGGAGAAACGCTGATTGGCCAATACTTTCAGGCTTGCAATATTTGGAACTTTTGGTTCAAACAATGCATTTCTTGCCGCAAAGATCCATCCGTGCTCTTTCTCATCCTCGGCGGCGGCCATCTGCCCGGAAGACAAGTCTGTTGTGGTAAAACACACGGCCAAAAGATCATCTACGTCTTTTCTGGTACCGGTATAGGTCACGGCTACCAAACGAGAAGATGCCTCGGACGCCTTGGCAAATTCCTTTTTCCCAAGACTCACGGGTGTCGACCATACTCCGTTCACGGCAAGGTAAGAGAGTTTGACCTCAACCTGCCACGTACCTTGCACGATAACCTCGTTGCCTTCGTTGTCCTTATCCTTGCGGTCCGGCGCTTTCTCGCCCTCGACCTGAACCACCATGAAGCGCCCGGCAAAAAATACCGGCCGCATCGCCAACACGGTTGCCGAGGCGGGAATGCCGATGGGCTTCCACTCGGTCCAGGCTGCGGGGTCGAGGAATTTGCTTGCGGTGTTTAATTCGACATGGGCCTTGCGCCAGAAATAGCCAAATGGCTGCACCCTTTGCCGGCCAATAAAGTAGTAATCGGCATTTTTGAAGTTTTGTCCCTTCGCAATTCCCGCACTGTCGATACTGTCGATATACGCCGATATCAGATCGAGATTGCACACTTCTTCGAAACCCTTCAAATGCTCGAACAGGGCCATCTGCACGGCTGCATCGCTGAGACTGGCTTGCCCGAGGTTGTTCTCCAACTCCTTGAACGAATCGGATTTGCGCAGACGCAATGTCGGGTTTATCCAGTTTTCCGGATAATCGAGAAGCATCTGATAACCGGCCCAGTCACTGATATTGCAATAGCGTTGATGCCACGCTACCAATTCGTCGTTACTAAACTCTTCTGTGTGGCCGGGTTCCAGACCGCTGTACACAGCGCCTATGTATTGTTGGAGGCACGCAATGGCTTCAGCCAGCCGAGACGTTTCCAGTTCCTGGCCTACCTGACTGTCCATTAACAAGTAGTGATACAAGTCATCGAGGGATGTCAGATTGAGCGGTTTAGTGACATCCTGATTCGGTGCAACTTGCCCAAGATAAAAATCTGCCAAGGCCATGCAGCGACTTTCTTCCAATGTGCCAATGATGGAGTTATTCACTTTTTACGCTCCTAGAATGCAGCATGCGCCCGGCAGTGCCAGCAATAGAGACACAGCTGAATATTCAAAAAGAAAACTTCAAAGCGGCGATACCGCCGGCATCACCTGATGACAACTGTTCCTTTTTTAGCACCCGTTAACACTTTTAGCCTCTGGCAATAAACGTCAACTCATAGGCCGGCAGCACCCAATCGGACACTCTTTCGCCTTCAACATAAAATGCTGTGCCACACGAGTAAGTGCCTGGTCCGAAGTTTGATTTGAACTGAACTCGCCAGCGACCCTCTGCACCGACCATTCCCTGGGCATAAATAGTGATTTCCGATCCCGCTTTGACAATGCGCACCTCAACACCTGGCATGCCCACCCCCTCGATCCAGGTCCCGACCTTGACGGTGCTTTTCGAGAGCGGACTGATAATTTTTACCTTTTCAACAAAGCGGCCATCAACATTCACGCGCACATCCGGTGCCCACGCCTCAGTTGTGTCGATGTGTCGCTGCTTGACCGAAAACACATGCGGCCCTGTCGACAGCGGCTCGGTAGTCCTCACGGACCACTTACCATCATTGCCCACGCTGGTCCTGGCCAGCAGCGACCCCTCCCGACCTTCGAATACATAAATCTGGGCCGATGGGCTGCCCCTACCGTTGAGCAGCGGTTGAACCTCCACCTTATCGCCATTGACGGGATACACCAGAACCGGTGGTGGTGCATCCAGGCGACCAGGCAACACCAGTCGCTGATTGAGCCGATTACAATAAAAAGTCAGATCAAAGCTACCGTTACGAAGATCCCTGCAGTCGATGTTCCAGCTGAGGATTTTGTCTTCGCCGATTACCACGTAGGCACCGGTTGGCGGGTCGAACATCATTCCCAGCCCTTTCGCCGAGAACTCACTGCTCCAGGCCAGCATCGCACGGGCGTCTTTCAGATCGACCGAGCCCGGCAACTCGATATCGAGCCTGTAGGTTCGACCTCTGATAAACGCCAGCGGCTCTTTGGCGGTCGCGTGACTGACAACAGTTCGCGTCGTCGTGTCGGTCAACGTGAACGTCCAGTCAATGGCCGGCACCACTTGAAGAGTGAAGGTGCGCTTGTCCTCAGTAGCCTTGCGAATGGCGGTCACCACATAGTCGCCTGCCGCATCGGCCTCGAAGGGATAGGTCGAACGCCCCGAGGCGTCGGTTGGAAAGTTGACCGGTGTTGATGGTGTGCCATTCGGGCCTGTGACACTCCACCAGATCGGACAGTTGGCAATCAGCCTGGCCTGGTTATGTGCCTCCTCCCTGACCGTTACCCACAACAAGGTCGGAGTACCCGCACCCGCCACCGGATAGAGATACTCTGCTGACTCTCCGTGGATCACCGCTGCGCTGACCACGTCGACTTCAAGTCGCTGCTCGTCCATTGTTACCTTGGCGATGTAAGTGTGTTTTCCTGCTTCAATACCCTGCACGGTAAATTCCGCGATACCGTCTTGCGTAGTGGTAACCGTGCCGATCGGCTCTTGTCCGGCATCGGAATACAACTCGACCTCCACACCCGGCGACGGTTGCTTGCCTAGCCCCACCACATGACAACGAAGCACCAGCGGCTCCCCGACAACAGCCATCGACACCACCTCAAGAAGTTTGATAGCAGGGTTGTCGACAAAGGTGATGTTGTTGATGACCAACGAATCCTTGGTGCTATAACTGGCGACCAGGCTCGCTTCACTCACAGGTTCAATGCTTCTGACCCTGGTTCTGGCGATACCTGCTTCGTCAGTGATCGCTAACAGAGGATCCGCGACGACACCCCGCCCGGCAAACGCTACCGCTCGTCCAACACCAGGATTGTTGTAACGGTCTGCAAGACCGACATACACCGAAAAGAAAGCACTGCCGCCAGCCAAAAAGGTATCGTCGAGCTCGGGATCCGGTGTGCTATCCAGAGAAAAGCCCAGGGAGAGTTCGTCACAATCGACAATGATTTTCGGTGCATAAACCACTTGAGCCAGGCCGTAGGTGCCTTTGACTTGCACCGCCCCCATCCACGGCCCCTTTTCCGGTTTGAAGCGAATCACCGCACGGCCTTCATGATCGGTAGTGGACGTTTCCTCCAGCAACCCCGGACGATCACAACTCCAGGACACCGTAATGTTGCGCAAAACCTGGTTGGTGAGATCACGCAACGTGAGTTCRATCAACGCGACTTGATTGGCCACATTGGCAATCAGGGTGTCGTTGATGCACCTGATTTCGTACGTCACGCTTTGTCCCATCTCACCGACTTCCTGAGATTGCCCTTGAACCGCTGACTCGGACAAACATTCCAGCACGTGTTCTGCTGCGTTGCGCCAGGCATGCTTGTCGCTTTCGGGCGTGAGTGCCCCCAATCGAATAATGGCCTTTGCATCCAGCCCACTGCGGGTCGCAAGCTCACGAATGCGCAGCAGCGTGTCCAGGGTTGTCAGATCACGGACGATCGGCATCGATGGGACCAGATAGAGAATGCACTCGAGCACCTCTCTGACACCCCACTTCAGGACATCAGCCAGCTGGGTTGCCGCTGAATCACGAATCAGCCGCATATCCTCCGGCGTCAGGACGGCCGGAAGCCCATTGACCAGTTCCATGTAATGCAAGAGTTTTTCGGCAGGCTGCCCGGCGTGTGTAACAGCTCGCTGAAAAAGCGTCAGTTGATACAACGTGTTAAGGGTAAGTTCGTCTGGATTCCTCAGACCGAACCACATCCAGTTCTGTCGAGCGGTCAAAGCCACCAGCATCGCCGAGCTCAACGAAAGTTTTGCAACGACTTCGGCTCGCCGTATCAGGTGCGCCAGCAGGTTCAGCACATCATCACCGACATTGACCTTCTCGGCGCCTGAAGTGACCGCGCCCAGGGCCCGAGTGGTCTCCATCAGCAACAGGTAGACGCCGCCCGTGTTGACCCATTTGAGCAGTGGCAGTATCAGGTCCTGCGACAGGCTCAAATACACCGACAAACTTTCCTGGACCACTGCGCATTGGGCATCCCTGGCCTGCAGCACCAGCGCCAGAATGACCGTGCGCACCCGATCGACATCGGCTTGCGGAACATCTGCCAACATCACCGCCGCCTGAATCTCCGCAACGGCCCGATCGTAATCGTTCTCGTCGTTGGGAAGGTTCCACACCAGGCCATCGCGATCTACCAACTGATCAAGCAGCGACAGCCAACCTTGCGCATCCATGTCGTTACTTTGTGGCACGCCCGCCGCTTGAAGCGCCTCCTCGGTAAGCCGCACCGGCTGCAATCGGGTGTGAATCTCTTGCAGCAAAACAATGTCCGCTTCGGTTGCCATGGGGGGGGCAATGACAGGGGCCACATGCTGCACCAGCCAAGGCACGCTCACGTTATTTTCCTGTGCCCATTGCACGCACGATTGCACCGCATGCATCACACTCAGTACATCACCGATACCGCTGGTGCCGGTTACCACCAGACGAGCCTCGCCGAGTACTCGTTCGAGCACCTCACTTGCCCCCCTCTCACTTAAGGTTTCCAGCAATGCCGCCAGCTCTATTGAACTGATGCGCAAAAAAGACGCCAGCAATACCAGGCGATAAAAGGAAGAAAGTATGGGCAGGCTGCGTTGCAGTTCGTCCCTCAGGTTGTAGCTCTTGGCTACGAAGCGTGCGAGATAGCGCCAGGTCTCCTGGTTGATGCCCAGGCTGCTGCAAATCTGATCGACGGTGCGCTTGTCAGCGCGAGTTTGCGGTTCGATGGCGAAAAAGCCGTCGTCCAGTTTCAAAGGTGTGTCGAACAACGCCAGAACGTTGAAAATCCGGTCGAACTGTGAAAGTTCCTCACCGCGCCCATAAGGGGAAATTTCATCAATCAGTGCGCCAAATTGCTCTGCGGTACACCCGAACCGCAGACGAAACTCCTGGAAGAGGCCGATGGCTCGAAGAGTATTGTTGCTAATCCTGAACGGCTTGGCTGCCAACTCACGCTTTCGGGTTTCGGAACCAAGGATTTCACCCCGAGACTCAGCATTGAACGCGGCCATGACCAGCCGATCACACTGGTCTGGGGGCAGATTCAGCCAGCGGCTCAGACGCAACATGCGGTTTATCCGGTCAAAGCGGTTGAGGCTGTGATTGATAAACTTTCGCGTCCCTCCCCTGACCGGAGCGGACAGATCCATTGCTTCAGCGTCACCATAGTTGATGAAGACCGAACCAAAGGTCTTGGGTGACGCCCGCGGCACTATCACTGTGTCCACATTCGCGGAGCGTGTCGGCGCGTATTCTTCAATGGATAACAACGAGGTCAATGTGTTCGCATCAATCGAGGTCTGGGCGCAGAAGTGCACCGAATCCAGCAAGTTCGCTTCAGAGGTACCAAAGTTGTCTTTGTAGAATTTTTGCGCCTGGGTGGGCGCAACAAAACTCTCGGTCAACAATCGCTGCCCTTGCGGCCCGATATTGCAAGACTGATGAAGTGCAATATCCGAAAGATCACCGCGAGCGCCTGGCTGTTTGAAGTAGGGAGCGCTCAGATCGATGGACCGCACCACTTCACCCAACGATAGTTCGTTTTCTGCCAATACCAGCTTGTATTGTTCTGCATACCACTCGAAAGGCATCGAGCGATGCGGAAAACGTGTTTCCAGCAAGGTGTCATCGACGACTTGATCTTGCTGCAATACAGTCGCCAGATACGTTCTGATGATGCTTTCCAGCACTTCATTGACCAAGGTGACCGTTGGTTTGATCTGAAACATGCTGGTTGTATCAATGACGAGCTGAATGAGATCCGGGCGCCGGGTTTCGAAAGTGATCAGCCCTGCACCGCCCTTGGCGCGAGCCTCGAGATCCCGGGCCAGCAACACCAACCGCAGAAAATACGCCGCCGGGGAAATGCTCGAATCCGGGCTATGTGAGGGGCTGGCATTTTCCCAGTCAGGGTCGAACAAGTCATCGAAGGTGGGGGTTTTCACCAACGCCCGGATACCGGTTCGATGCAGTGGATTGGCAGGTCCCGGCCTTACCAGGCGTTGCTCGCGAAATTCGCGAGCGGTGTACACCGCCAGACTCATGGCTTTGTCCAACAGCACTTGTGCTTGCCGGCTGTGCAGTCCGAACGCATCAACCACACCCTGACGTCCCATTTTCAACATCTCGAAAACCGTGCCGCCCTCGTTGATAAAGCTCTCGTAGTTGACCTGGATAGAGTGGTCGAGGGTGCCTGGTGCCAACTCGAAAAGTTGCTTGAGGGGTGGGTTAAAGTAGTCCTTGCTCATCATGAATCTCCAGCAGGCCAGGGTGTGCGCTCTAAATACTCCTGAAAGCGGAAGAGCGATTGCTTGCGGTTTTTTTACGCGAAACCATGGGAACATTACACCTGTCACTTGTGACAAGTCAGACGAACGGTAAATGCGTTTGAAATACTTGCTGAAGGAGAAGATCAGAACATTTACTCAGGGGGGGTCAGTACATAAAACCAATCAATGAACGTATAGTCGGAATCATGTCCAGCGGCACCGGACAGTCGGCAGTCATACTTATGGGGCCCCGGATTAAGTGGTTGGTCGTATGTAAAACTGTTGCCTACTAACCGTCCCTCTTCCCTCCCCCCACTCGGGAAAAAGTTGCTTTCAAAAAAAACTGGTGAGGTCTGCCCACCCGTCCCCCTAAAGCTGGCTCTTACGGGTGAACGATAAAATGAGTCTACAACCGGACTGAGGATGTCTGGAGGATTGACGTTGGCCAAGGGTTTAACGTTGTTTGGTTGCTCTTCTATCATTTCGATCTCCCGCTTTAGAAGTTTCAACAGACTCCGATCATTAGTAAATCGAAAGCCCTCTACATGACTACTGTAAATTCTGACAGTCCAGATGAACGGTTGTTAGTAGGTGCAATTGATCACTTGCGCTCATTTGCTGGCTGAGAAGTCGCTGGATAACTAACAAACGATCAGCCCGAGGTAGTGTCCCTGCGGGCACTAGATTGCTGGCAACACCGACCTGTAGGAGCACGTCTTGTCGGCGATGGCAGGTGCGAAACCGCTATCGCCAACAAGCTGTGCTCCTACAGAAAAAGCCGTGCGTTCATGCAGAGGCAGGCAACGGCAGAAAACTGAAATACTGCTTCAACGCCTCCACCAACTGCCCATACTCCGGCGGTGCCCGTTGCAGGCTGAACCCGGCGTCGTAATGGTGGGGGGTGGCGTCTTCGTGGCACCACAGACAACACGCCTGCACATCGATGATCTGCAAGATGCCGTCGCTGGCGGGGATTTTCAGGCGCAATTCGAAGTCCGCGCCGATCATCATCGGCAATTGGCTGATGAGCATCAGCCCGTCTTCGGAGACGTTGCCCAGAAAGCCAATCGGTTTGTCGGTGACGCTGTTGAACACTCTCAAAAAATACGGCAGTTGATGCCGCTCGATCCGGCGGTCAGTGAACATGCGCAATTCGCCCAGCAAGACCCTTAAGCAGGGCCGCACTAATGCTTCGGAACGGGCCTGCCTGCCCTTATCAAATAAAAGCCAGGCAATGGGCGCGCTCTCCCCGATCCCGGTGCGACAGTCCATGAACTGCTGCCGCTTACTCCTGCCGATCACAGGTGTTACGTCGATTTAGAAACCAGGCTCTAAACCGGTTTATTCGACTATAGCTCACCACCGCCGGCCGGCCAGCTATAGATGACAAGTGTGATCAGAACTGCGTCGGACGCACCGCCGCCGCACTGCGCGTCGGATAGTGGCCCAGGCTCTGCAGGGTTTCAATGCGGGCATGGGCGCGGTAGGCGTACTCGCTCTGTGGATAAGACGCCATGATGAACTGATAGGTCTGAACCGCATCGATATACATCTTCTGCCGCTCCAGGCACTGACCGCGCATCATTGACACTTCCGGCCACACGTAAGGCCGCGCGCGGCTGTCGCGTTCGACCTTGGACAGCTCGAGCATCACCTGCTCGCAATTGCCCCGGTCATAGGCGCTGTAGGCATTGTTCAAATGATGGTTCATCGACCAACGGGTGCAGCCCGTGACGCTGAGGGCTAGGGCGGCAATGAGCACGAATCGCATGGGGGATCTCCTGTCTTGTGCCCTGTATCGGCCCATCGTCGGAAATCTTCAGGCTACCGGACGCAAAGTTGCAGGGTTCAATAAAGAAAGAAATAAGTAGTGCAAACGAACAATGACTACAACATCGGAGCGTAGTAGCCTCACTCAGCGCTTGAACTCAGGAGTCATTGCATGTCCGTCCGTCGTACCAAAATCGTCGCTACCCTTGGCCCGGCCAGTAACTCGCCGGAAGTTCTCGAACAGCTGATTCTGGCTGGCCTGGACGTCGCCCGCCTGAACTTCTCCCACGGCACCCCCGACGAGCACAAGGCTCGCGCGAAGCTGGTGCGTGACCTCGCCGCCAAGCACGGCCGCTTCGTCGCCCTGCTGGGTGACCTGCAAGGCCCGAAAATCCGTATCGCCAAGTTCGCCAACAAGAAGATCGAGCTGAAGATCGGTGATCAATTCACCTTCTCCACCAGCCATCCTCTGACCGAAGGCAACCAGCAAGTGGTCGGCATCGACTACCCGGACCTGGTCAAGGACTGCGGCGTGGGCGACGAGCTGCTGCTCGACGACGGCCGCGTGGTGATGCGCGTCGATACTGCCACGGCCACCGAACTGCACTGCACAGTGACCATCGGCGGCCCGCTGTCCGACCACAAAGGCATCAACCGTCGCGGTGGCGGCCTGACCGCTCCGGCCCTGACTGAAAAAGACAAGGCTGACATCAAGCTCGCTGCGGAAATGGAAGTCGACTACCTCGCGGTATCCTTCCCGCGTGACGCCGCCGACATGGAATATGCCCGTCAACTGCGCGACGAAGCCGGCGGCACCGCCTGGCTGGTGGCGAAGATCGAACGTGCCGAAGCCGTGGCCGACGACGAAACCCTCGACGGCCTGATCAAGGCATCCGACGCGGTGATGGTTGCCCGTGGTGACCTGGGCGTGGAAATCGGCGACGCCGAGCTGGTGGGCATCCAGAAGAAGATCATTCTGCACGCACGCCGCCACAACAAGGCGGTGATCGTCGCGACCCAGATGATGGAGTCGATGATCCAGAACCCGATGCCGACCCGCGCTGAAGTTTCCGACGTAGCCAACGCCGTGCTCGACTACACCGACGCCGTGATGCTCTCGGCCGAAAGCGCCGCTGGCCTGTACCCGCTGGAAGCCGTTCAGGCCATGGCGCGCATCTGCATCGGTGCCGAAAAGCACCCGACCAGCAAGACCTCCAGCCACCGCATCGGCAAAGAGTTCGAACGCTGCGACGAAAGCATCGCACTGGCGACCATGTACACCGCCAACCACTTCCCGGGCGTGAAAGCGATCATCGCCCTGACCGAAAGTGGCTACACCCCGCTGATCATGTCGCGCATCCGTTCCTCGGTGCCGATCTACGCGTTCACCCCACACCGCGAAGCCCAGGCTCGCGCGGCGATGTTCCGTGGCGTCTACACCATCCCGTTCGACCCGGCTTCGCTGGCGCCGAACGAAGTCAGCCAGAAGGCGATCGACGAACTGGTCAAGCGCGGCGTAGTACAGAAAGGCGACTGGGTCATCCTGACCAAGGGCGACAGCTACCACACCACCGGCGGCACCAACGGCATGAAGATCCTGCACGTTGGCGATCCGATGGTCTGAGTGAGCGCTTGCTGAAAAACAAAAGCCCCGCCATGTGAATGGCGGGGCTTTTTTTGTAATGAAAACAGGCAATTAAACTTTTACTAAGCCCTCACCTATCAGATGTGACAGTAGGCAGCATTCTGCACGTCTCGCTAAATACGATTGAGCTTGGCGAATATGGATGATCGATAGCCGCAATTGAATGCTGTCGTCGTTTATTAAACTCGCTGAAGTTAAATAATCTATTTATTAAAGGATGAGAAAAATGACTGCATCGCAGCTCGACCCCGGTGAACTCGACCCGAATTTTGGGCCATTAAAAGACGGAATACTGGTGCTGAAATACGCCGATTTCATGATCACTAACGGCCAGCTTGTTTCTGAAGCACCCAACGGCAAAATCTATATTGCGGGAAGCAGCTGGTCACAGGACACAGTGCTAGCTGAGCATTTTTCCCTTACTCGGGTTTTGAGCGATGGCACGCTTGATCATGGTTTCGGCCTAGCTGGCACCAAACACGTCAGGCTCCCACGCCCTGGCAGCGACGGCTTAGGCACAACGCCCTTTCAAATCGTCTATCTGGGCAGTGGCGCAGAAGGCAAAATTCTTGTAACGGTAGGTCGCCACGTTGCGGGAGACGGCGCGTCGACGCAGGCGAGTTACCTGGTTCGCTTGACCGATAAAGGGGAGTTGGACGATAGCTTCGGTAACGACGGCATCTTGCTTATCAACCCATCTTCTGAAATCGATTCTGATCAGTCGTTGAGCTCAGAAGTCATGCAGTTCGGTAACACCTCGTCAAGCCGCAGCGTCCATGTGGCAGACGGCAAGATTTATGTTATTTCCGCAGCGTTTGAACCAGCAACAGGGCTTATCGCACGGGTGATGTGTTTTGATAACGACGGTAAGCCAGAGCTGTCGTTTAACGGAACAGGTTACGTGTCCCTGTCTGAAGTACTCAATGTGCGCAGCTCGTTTAATGACATCGTCGTGCAGGATGGAAAAATCACAGTATGCGGATGGGCCGGCTCTGGCGCCCTACTGGCTCGCATCAATACTGATGGAGGTTTTGACAAAACCTTTGCGGAAGCCGGATACAAGGTTTTGGAAGGGCCAAGTTTTCAATTTACTTCCCTTGCAGTACTGCCTGATGGGCGGACTGTCGCCGCGGGTTTTGGTTTCTCCGACCGTCGTGGCTTGCTGGCGGCTTATACATCCGGGGGCCAGATCGACAGGACGTTTAATCAAGGCGCTCATGTAGAGGAGAAGTTTGACAGTTCTGATACTGTCATGTTTTTGGGCATGGGGTTCAAAGATGGAAAAATTATTGCCTCGGGAAGATACATCGATGGCGCTCGAACTTTGAATTTTGTCACCGCGCGGTACCTGGCTAATGGTCGCCGCGACACAACCTTTGGGAAAGGCAAAGGCTGGATTATTCCCGACATTCGCGGCTACCGCCCCCTCGCTCACGGAATGAGTATGCAATCCGACGGAAAAATACTGGCGGTAGGAAATGACCATGATGGCTTTTATGGCAGAGCGGTCATCGTTACCCGGCTTTTAAACGGCGCCTGAAGAGTACTGATATTTTCGGAAGGCAACGCGCAACCTACTGAGCCGTTGCCTTTTGTCTACCTGTTGATAAAACCCGACAACGCCGCAATCGCCTCCGGCGAGCGCAGTCGTTGGGTGAACAACGCGCCCTCTTCTTCGATCACTTTGCGCAGCAGCTTCCGGTCCGGGGCCTTCATCAATTGCTTGCTGATGCGCACCGCCTCCGGTGGCAGCGACTCGTAACGCAGCGCCATCTCCCACGCCTTGGCCAGCGCCGCTTTGCCACTGCCCAACGCCTCGGTCGCAATACCCCACTCGGCGGCTTGTTCACCGCTGAAACCTTCGCCGAGAAGCAACAATTCCGCCGCTTTTGCATGCCCGAGCAATCGAGGCAAGAGCAGGCTGGAACCGAACTCCGGGCAGAGCCCGAGATTGACGAAGGGCATGCGCAATCGCGCATCACGGCTAATATAGACGAGATCGCAATGCAGCAGCATCGTCGTGCCGATCCCCACCGCCGCCCCCGCCACGGCGGCGATCACCGGTTTGCGGCATTCGAGCAAGTTGAGCATGAAATGGAATACCGGGCTGTCGAGGCCGCTCGGTGGTTGCTGAATGAAATCGGCGATGTCGTTGCCGGCCGTAAAGCATTCGGCAGAGCCGGTGATCAGCACGGCATTGATCCCGGGGTCGCTGTCGGCCTGTTTCAGCGCATCGGCCAAGTGGCTGTACATGGCGCGGGTCAGGGCATTTTTCTTGTCCGGGCGATTCAGGCGCAGGGTCAACAGGCCGCGTTCGCGTTCAACTTGGATGGCATCGGTCATGGCAGGTCTCGCGTCTGAAAAGTCAGCGCTCAACCACGGGGCAGGAACACATCGGCCAGCAGTTGATTGCGCGGCAATCCCGCCAGATACAGGCGCCGGGCAAAGGCGTCGACACTGTCGGGGGCTCCGCAGAGTAAGGCCAGGGTTTGCCGCGAAACAAGCCGCAGTTGCGCCAAAGCCGCCGGCAACTCGGCCGGGGTCCACAGTTCGACACTCAGGTTCGGACGACTGGCGGCCATGGCTTGCAGGGGGCTGGCCAGGTAGTGCTCATCGGCATCATGGGCCAGGTGAATGACGCGGATGGCGCCTTGGTGATCCTGCCGCAGCGCTTCGCGCAATACACCAAACAATGGCCCCAACCCGGTACCGGCCGCCATCAACCACAACGGCCGGGCGTGCCAGTCCGGATCGTAATGCAAGGCACCGCCGCGCAGCTCACCGAGGCGGATCGGATCGCCGATGCGCAATTGCCTGGCGGCATCGCTGAATTCCCCGGGCTTGCGACAATCGAGATGGAACTCCAGAAAGCGGTCTTCTTGCGGCAGGCTGGCGAGGGAATATGGCCGCGCCACGCTACCCGCCCACAACACCAGGTGCTGGCCAGCGCCATAGCGCAACGGTCGCTGGGGGATTACCCGCAATCGCAGCACCGTGGCGCTCAGCCAATCTACCGCCGCGACCTCTGCCGGATGGCCATCGAGTTGCGGGTCGAAGGCGTGCACCTGCAAGTCCTCGACCACCTGGCACTGGCATGCCAGGCGCCAACCCTGTTCACGCTGTTGTGCACTCAGGGCATCGGGGCGGCTGTCGCTCGGCAGGCCCCGTACACACTGCACCAGGCACGCATGACAACTGCCGGCGCGGCAACTGTAAGGCACTGGCACGCCGTTCTGGTTCAGCGCGTCGAGCAGATTGCTGCCCGCCGCCACCGACCAATTGCGCTCGCCGACCCGCAGCTCAGGCATCGACGTTCTCCCACGCCGCCGCGCATCGGTTGCGGCCGTCACGCTTGGCGCGATAGAGCGCCTGATCGGCTTGTTGCAAGGCGTCATCGAGATCGTCGCCCCGCTCCAGCAGGGTCATGCCGGCGGACAGGCTGAGGTTGCGCACATTCAGACCGATCAGCTCGACATCGGTGAACGCGATGCGCAGCCGTTCGCAGCACGAAGTCAAACTGTCGGCATCGCAATCGGGCAGCAGTACCACGAACTCTTCGCCGCCGTAGCGGGCCAGAACATCACCGTCGCGCAGACACGCGGAGGCAACGCCGGCAAAGGCTTGCAGCACCTGATCGCCGGCGGCATGGCCGTGCAGGTCGTTGATGCGCTTGAAATGGTCAAGGTCGATCAGCGCCAGGCCATGCACGACACCCGCGTCCATGGCGTTCAATTCGCGCGAAGCCAGGTGCAGGAAATGCCGACGATTGAACAGACCCGTGAGCTCGTCGGTGGCCACCAGGTCTTCGAGCTGGCGCATCATCCCGCGCAACGTGTCCTGATGCGCCTGCAAGGCAAAACGCCGCTGGCGCATGCGTTGTCGCGAGGCCTGGACATAGCGGGCATACAGCACCAGCCACACCAGCACGATGAACAGCACACAGACCTGGAGCACCGCCATGGCCGGGTCAGGCAGCTGGAAGTGGTAGCCCTCCCACAGCGTGATCGCACTGAAACTGATAAACACCAGCAGCGCGCACCGTACTAAAGACCGGCGTGACAGATGGAACAGGCCGAACAGCAGGATCAGCACGTAAAACACCAGAAACGCACCCCGGGCTTCGTCCAGATGAGCGATCAGCCAGGTTTGCCACCCCAGCCCCAGCAACACTTGCGCCTCGGTCAGGCTGGGGTCGGCGAAACGCAGGTTGTAGCCGCTGTAAAACACCGCGAACAGGGAGGCCTGGCTGATCACCACCAGCGTGCTGCCGATGATGACACTGGAAAGCGGCGCATCGTAGTGACCGGTAAAAAACGCCAGCCACAGCAACAGCAATGCCAGGGCATAGGTGCCGGCCGCGAGGGCGAAACGTTTGAGCAACAGGCGCTGGATGGCGTTATGGGTCAATCGTTGATTCACCGAATGAAAGGAGACTGACAGAGCGTCCTACTCTACAGACCGAATGTCACTTTAGTGGTGTGACCGATAAATGACCATCCAATTTTCAGGTTGACCCGATTCCCCTGTAGGAGCTGCCGCAGGCTGCGATCTTTTGATC